>CAJQHM010000141.1 GCA_905478195.1 uncultured Pseudomonadales bacterium | reverse complement strand
CTGATGCCGTTGTGTGATCGACCAACAGCGAGCCCGACTGCATCGCCGCGAGCGCTCCAGCTTCACCCAGGAGCACCTGACGCACATCGTCATCATTACCAACGCAGCTCAGCACCACATCGCAGCCCGCAGCAGCTGCAGCAGGAGTAGCCGCCAGGCTCCCACCATATTGTTCTACCCAACGTTGCGCTTTGTCGGCACTTCGATTGTAAACACAAACATCCATTCCAGCCTGTTTGAGATGACCAGCCATGGGATACCCCATTACTCCAAGCCCGATAAACGCAACCTTCATTTTTGACTCCTTTTCAGCAATTATTTTTCGATTCTTATCTTCGAAAGACGGACGCGCCGCGAGAAAAAGTTTCGACTATCGCAATGTCTCCCAGTTCCTGCGGATCTACCAAAAGGGGATTCTGCTCAAGAATAACGAAGTCTGCACGCTTGCCCACGGTAATTGATCCCTTCTCATCTTCCTCAAAATATTGGTAAGCAGCACCTTGCGTCACCGCATAGATCGCCTCCACTACGGATGCCCGTTGGTCGGGGCCCAACACGTAACCACTGCGCGTCTGTCTGTTCACGGTTATAGAAATGAGCCGCATAATATCGGGGGGCACCACCGGCGAATCGTTGTGCACCGTATAGGGAATTCCGAGTTCGACTGTAGCCTTTACCGGGCTGATAAAACTTGCCCGCTCTTCGCCAAAGCTGAGCCGGTGCCAATCACCCCAAAAATAAGGGTGTACAGAATAATAGGATGGAACGATTCCAAGTTCTTTGAACCGAAGCAACTGATCGGGTCTTGCCAACTGCGCATGAATAGCTACGGAACGATGATCTGGCAAATCCTCGCCGGCCACGGCCTCCGCTATGCCATCGATCATTAACTGAATAGCAGCATCGCCGTTGGCATGGGCTAAAACCGGTACGCCTCTGGCCAGTAGATCCGGCATACGCGCCTTGTAGGCTTCAGGGCTGTAACTTGGATAGGCGACGTAGTCTGCGCTTTGACCCGGTGGGCCCTGGGTATAGGGCTGTGACATCCATGCGGTTCGTCCCTGTGGCGAGCCATCGAGGGTAAATTTAACCCCGCCAACGCGGAAGCCCCCTGTGTAAGTTTGATCGTGGCTAACCGCCTGCAACTCTTCATCGCTGAGCGGATTCGCCATGATGAATGCCACAATGTCTACGGCATAGGGCTCGGCAATAGCCTCTTCTCGCAGCAGGTCAGCGTAGGCACTGCTAATATTTGCATCTTGTATTGTGGTAATGCCATAGCCGGCATAGATGTCTATGGCCTCCCGTCGCAACTGGCTCAGTTTTTCCGGACCCATGTTGGCTCCGGATCCGGGAAACGCCCCCATGGCTGTCTCTTCCATCACGCCATCGGGCTCGTTAGTCCCTGCACGGCGTCGAATGATTCCCCCATCAGGGTTTTGAGTAGTGCCGGAAATACCTGCCGCTTCCAGAGCCATCGAATTGGCGGCAAGCAGGTGCCCAGATACATGCCTGACTACGATAGGATGATTGGTAGATGCCCGATCCAGATCATCACGGTTAGGGTGTCTCCCCTCAGCCAGCAGGGAATCGTCATAACCGAAACCGAATACGAGTTCTCCTGCAGGGATCTGTTGCTGCTCTATACGCAGACGCAGCGCCTGCACTATATCCTCCACGCTGGTGATACCACCAACCGGGGGCGAGGAGAGATCCAGAAGGTCTGCATAGCGTGAGACACCGGAGAAATGTCCATGCGCATCGATGAAGCCAGGAAGCAGTGCCTGCTCGCCCAGTTCTATAACACGGGTGCCTGCACCGTTTAGTTGAAAGACATCGGCACGAGACCCGCTCGCAACGATGCGGTCTCCACGCACGGCAACGGCAGCGGCATTGGAGCCGTCCATAGTTATGATGTGCTCGCCGGCAAAAATTAAGTCAGCTTGTTGCGCACTGCCCGTCGTGCCACCTAAAGCCAACAGTAAAACGGCATTAGCGATTAGCACCCTAGAAAGATTTTTTAACAACACGGCAGTTCCTCAAGGATTAGGCACGTGTCCAGTGCCTGAGGTTAAAATTCGATGACAAGAAGTACAAATAGTGCAGCGAAAATGCGCTCAGTGCAATAAAGCCAATTTCAAACTATTTGATTGAGTGTCTGTTACTGCGATTCACTTGACGCCCAGTGTGGACTGCCAGTCTTGCTGCAATACCATGAGCATCTCATCAATAGACTGAAACCGATCAACCGGGTCTTTCTGCAGGCAGCGCATCGCCACTTTATCAAGCAGTGGCGGCACGCGCTGATTTGTAACTTCTGACGGAGGTGGAGGAATATCATTGAGCACGCTCTCAATTATATGGTGTAGCTTCTCTCCCTTTGCCGGGTTCTTGCCCGATAAAATTTCATACAGTACAGCCCCGAAGCTATACACATCAGTACGCACATCGATGCTCGGATCTTTGTTGACCTGTTCGGGCGACATATAGTGTACAGTTCCCTGCACCTTGCCCTGCCCTGTCAGGCTAAGGTCCCCTATAGCTGAAGGCGCCCCATCCACTTCTTCAACCGCCGTGCCATCGGGATGCCACACCTTAGCCAGTCCCCAATCCAGCATCAATACTTCGCCAAAGGGACCCGCTAGAATATTTTCTGGCTTAATATCTCGGTGCGCCACCCCATGGTTATGGGAATACTTGAGTGCATAGGCAACCTGAATCATCAATTTCATCAGCTGATTCAGGTCATAGCGCTCGCGATAGCCCAATATTTCTCGAAGCGTATAGCCATGGACCAACTTCATAGTGAAGTAGGGATTACCTTTGCTATCTCGGCCTAGCTCGTAGGTCGGCACCGTATTCGGATGCTGCAGCATGGCAGTGACACGCGCCTCACGAATTAGCCGCTTCTGCTCAATTTCATCCTTCGCAAATTCGGGCTTCAGTGTCTTGTAACAGATGAAGCGCGAAAGATGCAGATCCTTACAGGACTTAATTAGAGACTTGCCACCTGTTGCTATCGTGCTAAAAAACGCATAGCGAGTACGCGGGTCAATTTTCTCAGGCAACGGCTTGTCCGTTTCCTCAAGAAACACTGAACTATAGCTTTTAGGTGGTTCTGGAAATTCCAACATAACCTAGTAGACCATCTTGATATGAACGCGTGGAGGCTGTAACCGCCCATGAAAATTAACAGATAATGCCAGTAAAACACAGCGACGCAGGTCTAATTTCCGGACTAATTGTAATGAGTTAACAACCCGCGCTCGCTATACTAGCAAGCCGTTATCTATGAATGAGATTTATGTATGCCATCTGTAAAAGAACCCGTAGTCATCGAATCAAGTTTTCACGTTCGCTATGCCGAAACTGATGCCATGGGAGTGGTGCATCATGCCGGCTATCTAGTCTATTTTGAAGAAGCTCGCAGTCACTATATGAGAGTGCTTGGCAGCGACTATGCACTTATCGAACGGCAAGGGTTTCGGCTGCCAGTAACCGAGGTAGGGCTACGCTATTTGGGCAGCCTTTGCTATGGAGATCGGGTTAAAGTCCGCGCCTGGGTTGAAGAAAACAGGAGCCGACAGATACGCTTTGCCTATGAAATACGGAAGGAGAGTGATGATTCGGTTCTGGTGACCGGTTTTACCCAACATATTTGGACCAACCTGAGTGGTAAGGTTACCCGGGCACCTCAGCAATGGGTGGATATGATGGCAAGCTGAGCTACCCAGCAATACAGAGGGTTCATTCAAGATAAGCGCAGGGTGCTGCGTAGCCCGCGGATTGGCCCCAAAGACGCAAATTCACAATTAATGCCTGCCCCCAGAAGACCCTAGACAGGCGAAAATGCGCGAAATAACGACTATGAGCCTCTTTTCCTGCGCCAGCCCAAGAAGTGACAAAACTTGCAAGGGGGCGAAAGACTGCCGAAAATACCGATAAAATTGATCAACATTAGTGATTTAGCGGGCTCCCGGGGATCCCTTGGAGTGCTGTTTCCGCTGTACTGAGCGTCGCTATACAGCTAATATCGTACCCTATCTGGGTTGTGCCCCGAAATCAGGCAAAAAACAGCAATGAAAGAAGTAGTGGACAAAGTCAGGCTGGTTGCGGTGCGGTCTCTAACGCGCAAGGTAGTCGCGACAGCTCCTATTAATCCGATTAAACTTTTTTTCATAGAATAGAGTCCCGGCAAACCCCCTAGCAAAAAACGAACCTGCCCTTAGCCATATTAAATATTTCGCAACCTGCCACCAAAAAGAAAC
>CAJQHM010000140.1 GCA_905478195.1 uncultured Pseudomonadales bacterium | reverse complement strand
TCCCTAGAAGCTCAAAGATATCAGGGACAATCACAATAACATAATTGCAGCGGTGGTCGCAGGAAGATCCAGAGTGAAACTGCAGAATTG
Organism: uncultured Pseudomonadales bacterium; assembly: GCA_905478195.1. Taxonomy (GTDB): domain Bacteria; phylum Pseudomonadota; class Gammaproteobacteria; order Pseudomonadales; family Pseudohongiellaceae; genus UBA9145. The sequence continues at coordinate 11,434 of CAJQHM010000140.1, read as the reverse complement.
TTGACACAGTTCATACCTGGATTGCTAAGTCTGGTTCTGATGGCTCTGGGATATCTCATACACAGAATCGAACCAAACTGGCTCATCATTGAGGTTGGGGACAAGCTGAAAGACTTCGCCGCCTCCCTCCATGAACTGCTCTCGATATTCGATTCCAATCTCGTGAATAGTCTCCAGGCAATCTGAAACGAAGGAAGGAGTAACAACAGCGATCTTCTTCACACCAGTTTCCAGAAGCTTCTCAAGATGCTCATCCAGATAGGGCTGTATCCACGCTTGTCGCCCGAATCGGGACTGAAAAGCAATGGAGTACCTATCGTCGCCCCAGCCAAGCTCAGCGACGATATTCTTCGTCGTCGCCATGCACTGCGCGCGATAGCAGTAACGATTACTGTCGGTTACCTGATCGCAACAGCTTCCAAAGCTGCAGACATTTTGGCTATCCGCCTTCTTAATATTGGACTCAGGCAACCCGTGGTAACTGAAGACCACATGGTCCACTTCTTCTTCATTCAGGTGCTTACCGATTAGATCGGTCCAGGCCCGGATAAATGCGGGCTCGGCGAACAAATCGTCCACAAATCGCAGCGTCGGTGCGCTCTGCCACTTGGCCGCTTCCTGCCTTACCTCATGAAAGACCGAGGCCGTCGTTGCCGTCGAGAATTGAGGGAATAGAGGCAGCACCAATATCTCGGTGCGTCCCTTGCTTTCCAACTCTGCCATGGCCTCTGCGATACGGGGTTTACTGTAGGCCATGCCATTTAACACTAGTACATCTTCACCTGCGCTCTCGTAGGCCTTCTGTACACTCGCCTGCAATCTGTCTGCATAGACCTTCAGCGGCGAGCCCTCGTCCATCCAGATAGTCGCATAGTCTTTAGCGGTCTTGGGTGCACGGAATGGCAATATTATGAGATTGCGTAGCATCCACCTACCGAGAGGGTTCATATCGAATACGAAGGGATCTGAAAAGAAATACTTATAGAAGTCTCTGAGACCCTTGGCGGTAGGTTCAGATGGGGTACCGAGATTTAATAATAAGACTGCTTTAGACATAGGCGGCTGAGACTACATTCCTGATTGTGACGACAACCCACTGATACGTTAGATCTTGCTAACTAGGATCAATAGGCAGCCAAATTTCTCGTTCTGCGTTATGTGAGACGATGGTAAGGTGAAACCGCTCCCCATGCCAGCACTTCGGAATAAGTGTGACATTGTCATCACTGGGCTGCAAACTACCTAGCACTGAAGTAAACTAACTCGCACCAGCTCACTGTCATACGCGGAACCGACCATGAGAAACCCAATGCGCAGTCACTGCTATCCCCTCTCTTTCCTGTTATTTCTGACATTCACGGCGCAGACGACGCTAGGAGCCGAGTCTGGACTCATTGCTGACGATGCACAGGTAGTCGAAGTCCAGGGTGGCTTTGCTTTCATAGAGGGCCCAGTCTCCGATGCCGTAGGGAATCTTTACTTCACCGATATCGATAATAACCGCCTGCACAAGCTGGCACCTACGGGCGACTTAAGCAGCTTCCACGAACCGAGTAACCGCGCAAATGGTCTCACCCTGGATCTGGACGGCGGATTGCTAATCTGCGAGCAGGAGGCTCAGCGCCTCGTTAAGATGGACGCCAACGGCAATATCTCGGTAATCGCCGACGGTTATCAGGGCAAGCCTTTCAACAGCCCTAATGATGCCTGGGTGCACCCCAATGGCAGCATCTACATGACCGACCCCAGATACCAATACCCACAAGGGAGCCTGGCTCAAGACGGAGAATATGTTTACCGCATTTCACCACAGCGCGACGAAGTCACCGCGATCATAACCGACATCCCCAAGCCCAATGGTGTGGTGGGAACAGAGGACGGTAAAACCCTGTATATCGCAAGCACGGAACTGCGAAAAGTATTTCGCTATACAATTAACGAAGATGGAAGTGTCGCCAATAGAACCGAATTCGCCGATCAGGGCTCAGATGGTATGACCCTCGATGAACACGGCAACGTCTACCTGACCTGGTTAGGTGGCGTGAGCATCCGTAATCCGTCTGGAGAGCAGATAGACTTTATCCGCACCGAACAGATGCCTGCCAATGTCGGCTTCGGCGGTCGCGATGGCAAGACACTATTTATGACGGCCCGCACGAGTCTTTATTCCTTGCAGATGAACGTAGAGGCCAGTCGTTAAACCTGGTAGTTTCTGCGAATGAATTATCGTACCGATCTGAAAACCCTATAACAGCGCTACAGATTCGCTCATATACACTCGAATTGAATGTCTGGGAATCAAGGGTCAGGAAGAGACGGGGTTCTTACTGTCTTGCTCAAAGAGCTTCTCCAATTCCAATCTGCCCTGTTGGGCTAGTTGCTGCAGTTCTTTCATATCATCCATATGCCCCGCGGACTTCAGCAGCATTTCCTCGTCATGCTTGCGAAACATACTCGTTATGGCTAGGGCCTGCCCTTCTGTATAACCAAGATGCTCCAAAGTTTCCGTGGCAGCTTCAAGACTGCTTGCAAAGGTCTCTCGAATCACGTTCTCGACTTTACGCTTGTGCAACTCGTAGGCATGAAAACGATCGATAGCACGAGCCACAATATGGATGTTAGGATTTTGTTCCCGAGCTAGATCAACAATATGCAAGGACTCTTCGACATCGTCTACGGCGAGCACGAGAATTCTGGCGCTCTTTATTCCTGCTGACTTCATCAGATCGAGGCGTGTTAAATCACCATAGAAAAGCCGATTACCGAATTTTTCGACAAACTCGACGTGGTCTGAATTCTTGTCCATCGCGGTGAAAGGCACGTGGCGTGCCTGCAGCATACGACCGACAATCTGACCGAAGCGACCGAATCCGGCAATAATCACCTCCGGTTCGTGATCGTCCCAATAGGCATCCTGATCGGGCACCGTCTCACTCCTGCAATGCCAGATCTTCCGCTGCAGCACCACCAACGGCGATGTCAGTGCCATTGACAGGCCGACGATGAGCGTAACCTGATCCGCCAACTCCATCGTGAACAGCTGCAAGCCCGTAGCCTTGGTTAGGATGACGAATGCGAATTCGCCGCCCTGTGACAACATCAAGGCAAGTTGGAAGCTTTCCCTAAACGACACCTTGCGCCAGCGCAGCATCCCCACGATAACCAGTGTCTTAACCGCCAGCAGAACCAGAGCCCCAGCAATCATTAATAGGGGATTGGCATATAAAAGAGGAAGATTAAGTGTCATCCCCACCGCGATGAAGAACAGACCCAGCAGGATACCCTTGAACGGCTCGATATCGGACTCCAGCTGATGCCGGAAATTAGAGTTTGCTAATAGTATCCCGGCGAGGAAAGCTCCCAGACCCATGGACAGTCCAACCGCCTCCATCAGCACCGCTACGCTGATCACTATCAACAGGCTGGCGGCCGTCATCACCTCGCGGTTATTGGTAGCCGCGACAATGCCAAGCACCCTGTTCAGGGCGAAACGGCTTACTGCCAGCACCAGGACAATGGCTATAACCCCATAGTACTAGGGCAATGCGTCACTATCGTCTCCTCCGGCCAGGACTACCACACCTACCAGAATCAGAATTGGAATTACTGCGAGATCTTGCATCAGCAGAATACCGAAGCCCTTGCGACCCAGGGGCGATGCAAGAATATGTTCTTCATTCATCAACTGAATAGCGAATGCTGTAGACGACAGCGCCAGGGTGAGCCCTAACACCAGTGACTGCTGCAAGCTTAGCGAGAGCAACAGTAATAGCCCCCCGATCACGAGGGTAGTTAACAGCAATTGGCTGCTACCGATCAAACCGATATGGCTACGCATATTCCACAGCTTATTCGGCGCAAGTTCCAGTCCTATGACGAACAACAAAAGAATGACGCCGTATTCGGCGAAGTGCAGCACCTCATCGGGGTCACTCACGATTGCCAGAGCATGGGGGCCCAGCACGATTCCAGCGCATAAATACCCAAGGATTGAACCGAGACCAATTTTCTTAAACAGGGGCACCGCAATAACGGCAGCCAGAAGATAGTACAGCGCATTAATCAACAAACTATCGGAATGCATAGTAACCTCAATATCCCTGCTTATCAGTGGTGTCGCTACAGCCGAATAAAAGAGTAAGCGAACTACTTACGAACCTACATAAGTGCTGGGTGTTGCGCCGCACTATTTTGAGGCAAATTCCGAAACTTTTTATCCAAATTTACAGTCCAAGCTCCAGCTTTCAATGTTTTGAATTTTTAGTAACTAACTATGTTGCACTCTGCTCGCTTGCGAGCTGTGAAATATAACGTAAAAATCCCTAGAATGCCCGTAACTATTGGCTTGTAGCAATTTGAGTCAACTCATCAATGAAACGTCTGATATTAGCTGCAATCCCTTCCGAAACCAGTAAACTTAAGCCTTAGGATTATTTATCCTAGATTTAAATACTTTTGAATAGAGAGGAACGAAACGTGAAAAAATCTTTGGGATTAGCCCTAGTGGCGGCCCTCGTTGCAGGCACGGCAAGTGCCGGTGAACGAGTTGGCGATTTCGCCCTGATCGACCATGAAGGTGCTTTTCAGCACATGGCTTGGTATGACGATCATAGCGCCGTAGTAATCATGCCTATGACGAATAGCCAGGCAGATGTGGCAAGCTTAAAAGCGCTCCAGGATCAATATACAGAGCAGGGTGTCCAATTCTTCTTACTGAACCCTGGGCTGCATACTGACAGAGCACAGGTGAGCGGTGATATTGCAAGCTTAGGTTTAGACCTTCCAGTATTAATGGATGACACACAGCTAGTTACCGAAATGCTGGGAGTAAGTCGTCTGGATGAGGCCGTTCTTTACAATCCAAGCAATTTCGAAATGCTATATCGCGGCCCAATCACGAACATTGAAGATTCCTTGCAGCAGCTGCTTGCAGGCAAAAATTTCGACATGGTCTCAGTTGCCAGCACGGGTGCGGCGATAGAATTTCCAAATCTGGATGCCCATGCAAACCTTTCCTATGAGAAAGATATCGCGCCAATCATCGCAGAGAACTGTGCAAACTGTCACCGCGATGGCGGTATCGCCCCTTTCGCAATGGATAGCAACCTAGCGGTGCAGGGTTGGTCTCCGATGATTCGCGAAGTGGTAATGACAAAACGCATGCCACCGGGTCAGGTCGATAACAAAGTCGGTCACAAGATGAAAAACGAAATGAATCTTAGTGACGAAGAGATGCAGAAACTCGTTCGCTGGGTAAACACCGGCTCCAAAGTGGACAGCGAGAACGACCCACTAACAGCTCTAACATGGCCTACAACGAAGTGGTCGCTTGGCGAGCCTGATCTAATCGTTAAGGTTCCTGAGCAAGCAATTCCAGCCACTGGGGTAGTCGACTACATGGATATTCCTGTCGATCTTGGTCTTGAAAAAGATGTTTGGATCAAGGGCAGCGAAGTAGTACCTGGCGACCCTGCCGTACTGCACCATATCATTACAACAGTTGTACCTCCCGAGGGAGCACCTGATTTCCAGCAGATTCTCATGGACTTGCTGGCATCACTTCCCCCCGAGAAGGCGCAGTCTATCCGCACCTCAATATTCGCAGCCGTAGCCTCTGGCCAACAGCCTAACATCGGCGAGATCTTCAAAGAGATTCCTGAGGTCGATATCGGTTTGTTCTTGGGTGGTGGTAATGATCCAGATCTAGGCTCAGTTGCGGGCTACGCCCCTGGCAATAGCGTTTCGCTTAACCCTCCGGGTGTTGGCGGATTATTAAAAGCCGGTACGACTCTTAACCTGCAGATGCACTACACGACTTCCGGTAAAGAGACGACTGACGCGACCGAGATCGGCATCTACTTCTACGAGGAAGGTGAAGTTCCAGAGCAGCGTATGTCCGGCGGTGTGGGCAATGCATTCTCAATCAGCATCCCTGCTCAGGCAAAAGACCATGAGATGGAGTTAGTCACAACGGTTCCTGAAGACGCCGAACTTTATAGCCTGATGCCACATATGCATTTCCGCGGCAAGCGCATGAAGTTCACTGCACAGTATCCAGATGGCAGCGAAGAATTGCTGCTCTCCGTCCCCGCCTATTCCTTCAACTGGCAGCTGGCACATGAATTGGAAGAGCCTCTTCGAATTCCTGCTGGCACCAAGATTGTCGCGAATGGCGCATTCGATAACTCTTCACAGAATGCTTTCAACCCTGATCCTAACGCTGAGATCAACTGGGGCGAGCAAAGCTGGGAAGAAATGTTCATGGGATTCTATTCCTGGAAGAACATTGATCAGGGTGGTTCAGACTAAGTCAGACTGCCCGTATAGAAAGTACGACATAAAAAAGGGTGGACTCTTTTGAGCCCACCCTTTTTTATGTCCACGGTTCTATATACGCGAACTGTTCATGCAGTCCATCTACCGTAGATTTACCCTACTGCTCGCGCGGCGGTGGGGGCGTCCAATCGCAATCTTCACAATCGGGAGAGATATCGTTCTCCGCCAAAACAGTGAAGATAAAATCGCGCCAGACTTCATTCGGCTGCCACACGGTATTCATATCGGCTTTCGCTTGCGCGAGGGGCACGTCTGCATAGATCACTCTATAGAGGAAACTGAAAGCCGTGGCACGAGCATTCACCTGACAATGAAGTAGCGTCTTCTTGTCTGTATTGCGCCGCATCGAGTCGGCAAATGCGTAGAAATCAGACGGAAGCGGATTGTTGAAGTCCACCGGTACCTGCATGTATTCCATGCCAAGCCCCTTAACTACCAGATCCGCATCGGGTAAGGCATTCTGGTTATTGGTGAAGGCTATGTAGACTATTCTCTCGAAACCATTCTCCGCGATCGTTGAAAATTGCTCTCGAGTAGGCTGACCTGAGCTAGCGAATGTTGAGCTATATTGGCGGAAATTAGTAATCTCCGCCAAAGCAGGGTCAGCCTTCTCTGCGGCGCTGACGCTGCTGGTTAGTAAAGGCGTAAGAATAAGAAGACTCGATAAAAATTTGTTCATTGTTTCTCCAGCTGTATGCAGCAACTAATTAATTCTGATGAATGAAATACTATATCAGAGGACTCTGGGCGGCTACCATTAAATAGCACTACCCCTTGCTGCCATCGTGGCATTCGATGCCGACAGAATAACTATGTTACAAGTCAGATATCAAAGGAGCAGAACATGTAGAACGAGCAACTGAAACGCAGGCAGCATTCCCATAGCTTCGGCATGGACCTCAAGCGTCCGGGTGAGTCGCGTACACCTCTCGTAGATGCAAATCTCCCTCACCATCAACGTGTCTTACTTTCCTCCTTCCTAATTAAGTCAGCAAAGGCCTGATGTTGCGTAAGGTAAAGATTTCCGCTCATCTGGTCTATAAAACGCGCACGTCTTAGTTTGTCCAGCACTGGGCCTTTCACCTCGGACAGGTGTAGAAATATATTCTCTTCTCGAAGCCTCTGATTAATCTCTTCCAATGTCTCCAGTGCACTGAAGTCCACTTCGTTGACCGCACTGCACATTAATATAACGTGGACTATATTCTTGTCTTCCGCAACCCGTTCATAGATGAGTTTTCCCAACATGCTGGCATTAGCGAAGAATAGACTCTCATCAATACGAAGAGTAAGTACGCTAGGGATAGTCTTCACCTTATAACGGAGAATATTACGAAAGTGTTCGGTGCCTTCAACCAAGCCCACCTCTGCGACATGAGGTCGCGCCGTACGGTAGAGATGCAAAGCAATTGAAATAAGTACCCCACTGCTAACACCCACCTCAACACCGAACCCAAGGGTCAGGAATAGCGTTGCCACTACCGAACCCCAATCTCTTTTCGAGAAGCGCCAGGTCTTCTTGATAATAGAAAAATCAACTAGAGACGATACTGCCACAATTATCGTCGCCGCCAATACTGCCTTTGGGAGATGGTACAGAAATGGGGTAAGGAACAGAGCGACGAGGGCAATCAAACCAGCGGTCATCAAGCTTGCCAACTGGCTATGCGCGCCAGCATTAAAATTTACCACGGAGCGAGAGAACCCACCTGTCACCGGAAACGCGCCCGAAACTGCCGCCGCCAAATTTGCCCCACCCAGCGCGACGAGCTCTCGATTGTTGTCTACTCCTTCGCGTCGCTTGGCACCGAGCGCTGAGCCCACAGAAATAGATTCCACGTAGCCTATAGTCGAGATCAGTGCTGCAGGTAACAGCAATTCTTTCACCAGTGGAAGATTAAATGAGGGCAAGGCTAACGAAGGCAGCCCGGCTGGAATATTGCCTACAACCGCCACATCTTTAGCTTCCAGATCAAATAAAACCACAGTCAGGATACTGACGATAACACCGAGAACAGGTGCCGCTTTAACCATAAGATCGGCACTATGTGTAGCGATACCGAATCGTCCAAGAAAGCCAACTCCCCAACAACGGCTACTGAGGAGAAAGACAATCACCGCCAGACCAAGGGCAAAGGTATAAATATTGGTTTGCCCAACGTTTTCAATCAGCGCCGACAGTAGCTCGAGAAGATTGTCACCACCGCTATTCACACCCATTAAGTGTTTGAATTGACTGACGGCAATAATAATCGCTGATGCGGTAATAAAGGCCTGTACGACCGTGTGGGAAAGGAAATTAGCAAGAATGCCGAAACGGAGTGTTCCAAAGCCGAGCAACATAGCTCCCGATAGTGCGGCCAGCGTAATGGCAGCCGTGAGATAGTCCGCAGACCCCTGCGCTGCGACGTCCGAAAGTGCAGCAGCCGTCATCAAGGAAGTGATGGCCACGGGCCCGACAGACAGCGTGCTACTGCTACCGAGTATGGCGTAGGCAATCAGCGGTAATATGCTGGCGTAGAGACCAACCTCTGCGGGGACACCCGCAAGCAATGCGTAGGCTAAGGACTGCGGAATCAACATAATCGCCACAATGACCGCGGCTATTACATCGCCCAGGAAATGATGTCTGTCATAACGGCCGGCCTTGAGTGCCGAAGGCAATAGATTCCAGGGGAACCCCATATCAGGCTCGCAATTTTTCGAGATCCGCGGGCCCGGCCATCCACTCTCTGCCTTTGAGCATCGCATTCCAGTAGATCCCTGGAAGAATGCCCTTCTTCAGCATCCAGGCTGCCTTGGTTGGCTCAGTGCCCTCAAGCACCCACTTGGGAAATGTTGGAATTAACTTCCCACCATAGCCAAACTCAGCCAGAACTATCTTGCCTCGCTCCACCGTGAGCGGGCAGGAGCCATAGCCATCGTAGCCGGCTCGCAGGGATTCACCCTTTAACGCAGCGACTATATTCTCTGCCACGACCGGAACTTGTTTCCGCACCGCAGCCATGGTCTTGGCGTTAGGCGTATTCATCACGTCACCCAGACCCCAGACATTATCGAATCGGGTATGACGCAGACTGAACTGATCTACTTCCAACCATCCACCTGGGCCTGCCAATTCACTGTTTGCCACAAAATCGGGCGCCCTCTGCGGCGGACAGACGTGAATCATGTCGAAAGGCTTAACAATCTGCTCACCCTCTTTCTCTCCCGAAACAATTTTGAAATGGGCCACCTTCTCTTTCCCATCCACCGCCTCGAGGTTATGAAAATAGTTCACGTTGACGCCATAACGATCAATATAGGATTGCAGGGCGGGGACGTATTCACTTACTCCAAACAGCACACCTCCCGCATTCATGAAATCAACTTCGATATCATTTAACACTTTATGACGAAGCCAATTGTCGCAGGACAGATAGAGCGCTTTCTGCGGCGCTCCCGCGCATTTGATTGGCATGGGTGGTTGCGTGAATAGAGCCTTGCCCCCTTTGAGGCCCGTTACCAGATCCCAGGTGTAGGGAGCAAGGTCGTAGGAGTAGTTCGAAGTCACTCCGTTCTTGCCCAGCGACTCCTTCAGGCCATCGATGCCATCCCAATCCAGAGTAAGGCCAGGAGCTACAATCAAATGTTTGTAGGCAACGCTGCTTCCATCCATGAGTACAACCTCATTCTCCGACGGCTTGAAACCCTTTACTGCCTGCTTAATCCAGCTAGCATCACTGGGAATCAAGTCCTGCATCTGGCGTCTGGTCGTCTTCGCACCAAATATCCCGCCGCCAACCATGGTCCAACCTGGCTGATAGTAGTGTTCGGTTGCCGGGTCTATCAGCGCGATTCGAAAACCTCGATTACGTTTTAGTAGACTGGATGCTGCTGAAATACCTCCCGATCCGGCGCCGACAATTACGATATCAAACGCGGGCGTAGCCGCCGTGTTTTTTTCTGCAGTGTTCTCAGTAGTATTCATAGCTTCTAAGCATCCTCATAATATGATTCTATTATTTTCTCAACGGCAACGCCGGCCTTCTCTGCTTGCTGCAAGATCTGTTCTTTCGGCAACCCTCTGCTGGCCTGTGCCGCGGCATAGAGACAGAACGATCTGTTGCCAGAGCGGCAGAAGGCATGCAAGCGCTTACCGCTGTCCTGCAGACGCCGCATTTCCGCTACATGTTCAGGCTTCATCTCAGCTGTCTTGAAGGGAATATAAACAGCTTCGATGTCCTTCGCCTCAGCTGCTGCAGCTATATCACTGAAAGAGGGTTGATCAGCTTCTTCCTCGTCTGGCCGATTGCATAGTATTGCCTCGATACCTTCTTGTGCCAACCGCTCTATATCTGTCGCTTCAATTTGATCTGAGATACTCAAATTCTCGTTGACAGCAATCGACTTCATTGATCAGACCCCTCTCACTATTATTGCTTACGAAACGCATCGACTGGAATTCTCAGGTAGGTGCGTCCGTTGTCTTCCGCTTCGGGAAAATGACCGGCACGCATATTCACCTGCAAGGAAGGCAGAATTAAGTGCGGGGCGGCCAGTGTTTTATCACGGGCATTTCTCATATTTACAAAGTCAGATTCCTTAACCGCAGCATTGACATGAATGTTCTCTGCCAACTCTTGCGCCACTGTAGTCTGATACTCCATCTCCCTGCCTTCGCCATAGTCATGACACATGTAGATTATAGATTCTGCGGGCAAGCTTAAGACCTTGTGGATAGACCGGTATAAGGTAGCCGCATCGCCACCTGGAAAGTCCGCTCGCGCCGAGCCGGCATCGGGCATAAATATTGTGTCCCCTACGAAGACCGAGTCACCAATCACATGGGTCATACAGGCTGGGGTGTGTCCCGGCGTATGCATCGCATAGGCCTGAAGATTACCAATCGTGTATTCCTCACCATCGACAAATAGATGATCGAATTGAGAGCCATCGGCTCTGAACTCTTTCTCTACATTAAATATTGGTCCGAACACCTCCTGCACAAGAGACACCTTGTCACCGATCGCGATCTTGCCACCTAGATGATTTTTCAGATAAGGCGCCGCAGTAAGATGGTCTGCATGGACATGTGTCTCAATAATCCATTCGACCT
>CAJQHM010000139.1 GCA_905478195.1 uncultured Pseudomonadales bacterium | reverse complement strand
GCTGGAGAAATGCAGGCAGCAGCTAAATACGGTAAATTGCGCTAAACTGCCAAGACAAGAATAAAGGAGCCACAAAATGACAGTCTTGCTCAAGAAAACCGCGCAATATGGGTCTTATCTGCTGATCGCTCTACTGGCCTCGACGCCAGCGCTGGCACAAGATGCCGAAAGGCCTGATCTTCAGGGCATCTGGACCAATGCCTCGTTAACCAAACTAACTCGCCCCAGTGGGGTGGATTCGCTAATTGTGACTGCCGAGCAGGCGCAAATAATCGCCGCCAACACGCCGATTGCGGGCCTGGAGGGTGGTTTGGATGAAGGAGACGGCGTCAATGATACGCCCGCAGCAGCTGGCGATGACTTCGGCACTCGTGCGTATAACAATTTCTGGGTAGACCCTGGCTCAAACCTAGCCCTGGTTAAGGGCGAATATCGTAGCTCCTACGTAGTCGAGCCGGCGACTGGCCGCGTTCCCCGTCTCGAGACGCCAAACTACGATTTCGAGCGTCGTAACTTTGGCTCTCGCTATGCAACCGGCTTTGGTGATGCCCGCGGACCGGAAGCGATTCCGAATGCAGAGCGCTGCCTGTTGGGTTTCGGCAATAAGGCAGGGCCTGGAATGATGGCCGCCCTGTACAATAATACTTACCAATTCGTACAGACCGAAGACTATGTAATGATTCTCGTAGAGATGGTGCATGATGCGCGCATCATTCCAATCTTTGATTCCCCAGAGGAAGCTAGGGCAAATAGAAGACCGCTGATTCTTGAACAATGGTTCGGCGACTCGGTTGGCTGGTATGAAGATGGCCAGCTGGTGGTTGAGACGGTTAACATCAATCCGTTGCAATTGAGCCAGAGCTCGATTCCAATAACCAAGGAAGGGCATGTAATCGAGCGCTTCAGCCGCTATTCCGAGAATGAAATCTTCTATCAATTCACGGTTGAAGATAGCAATATCTACAGCCAGCCATGGACCGCAGAACTAAGCTTCTACGCGACAGACGATGGCCTGTATGAATATGCCTGCCACGAGGGCAACTATGCGATGCCTGGTATTCTTGCCGGGGCGCGTCGCCTGGAGATGGAAGAGCAGCAATCAGGAACTAATAACTAGATAACGCTTTATCAAACTGAGGCTAGTGATTGGCCTCAGTTTGCTGCATCGCCTTTTCAAATACACATGTTTATCGGTCCTGTAGCACTTTGCTGCATTTAGTCACAGATTAAATACTGTCTAGTCTGTAGAATGCCGCCGATTAGATATGACAATGCCTAAATTAAAATCCCGTTTCCTATTCGCTCCTGCAGTCGCTCTCTTACTGGCCTTTGCTTCTTCGGCGACTGCGCAGAATGACCTGATCGAAAACCCTACCGATGACTCAACCGTAGTCTATCCCGCTGCCTATTTTGCAGACTTCCTGCCGGTATCCGCTAACGACATGATTAGCCGTATACCCGGTATCGGCCTCGCAATGCGCGGCGGTGGCGGTGGCGGCCGCGGGCTCGGTTCGGGTGGGGGAGAGATACTCATCAACGGGCAGCGCACTACCGGCAAGGGTAATACAGGCGAGAGCCTGCTCAGCCGCATATCTGCCGACCAGGTGGACTATATTGAAATTATACGTGGCACCTCTGAAGAGCTAGATGTGCGTGGTGCTGGGCAGATTGTAAACGTCGTGCTCCTGGATTTGCCTTCGCGCTCCAGCACCTCGATAGAGCTTAATTTGGATTACTGGCGTGATGGAACTTTGGACCCGGGCGGGCAGATTTCCTACAGCGGTCAGGCAGGCGAATTCAACTATCTGTTCGCCGCTCAAGCGGAAGCTGGCTACAACGGAAGGATTAATCGGGAGTTTGGTTTCGACGCCGGCGGGACTCTGGTCGAGGCAAGGCGAGAAGACTGGGTGCGTGACCAGACTTCCTATCAGGCCAGTATGAATCTAGGTTATACCTTCGAGAACAGTGTGATTCAGCTAAACGCTCTGCTTGAGACTCGGTCGCCCCCAGTTGACATTAATCGTACGATTTATAACGTCGTATCCGATACGGCGAGGTTTGAGCGTGAGGAAAATCCCAGCAGTAGAGATAACTGGGAGATAGGAGGTGACTACGAATACTCTCTAGGCAATGGCGGCAAGTACCGTTTCCTGTTTATCGTGAATGACCGCGATCAGCTATTTGGTCAGGAACGCTTTAGCGTGACTGAAAACGCCGAGAATAAGATTCTATTTTTGTCCAATATGAGTAGAGACCGTGAACGTATCGCACGGACATCCTACACCTTCAATATAAATCAGGCACAGGGATTGGAGCTCGGTATCGAGGCGTCGCAGACAATTCGTGATGGCGATTTACGATTGGGTCTGGATATCGATGGAGAGCGCTCGCCAGACGTCGGTGGCCTGGTCCCTGTTTCAATTTCCAATAGCAAATCTACGGTTGAGGAGCTGCGCTCGGAATTATTCGCCGCGCACAATTGGCAGTTAAACCCAAGAATGTCGCTAGAAAGTTCATTGGTGTATGAATCCTCCACTATTGAACAGGCGGGCGATGTCAGCAATAAGCGCGATTTCGCATTCTTGCGACCTAAGATTGACTACCGCTTCGATATTACTCCTACACTGCAGTTGCGTGCGGGTATCGAGAAGCAGGTCTCGCAGCTGAGCTTTTCTGATTTCAGCGCGACCGTCGATGGTTCCGATGTGGATCAGAACACGCAAGCCGGCAACCCGGGTATTGCTCAGGAACAGTCCTGGCGCTATGAACTAAACTTCGAGCTGCGTCTGCCCAACGATATAGGCGTACTTAATTCGCAGTTCTACTACCGAGATATAACAGACGTGATCGATCGCGTCGATGTCTCTCCGAGCCCGGATAACTTGCAGTCGGCGCGCGGCAATATTGGAGATGGAAAACGCTACGGTGTGAATCTGGACCTTAGCGCCAGGCTCAGTTTCCTGGGGCTGACCAATGCACTACTCACCACCGGGCTAAGCCTGCGCGACTCGGAAGTGTTAGACCCTTTTCTGAAGGTTAAGCGCAGGATGCGCAACAACGGTCGTTGGACCGCCAGATCGAGTTTTCGGCATGATATTACCAGCCTCGGTATGAGTTATGGTTTTCGCTACGAGATGAATTCAAATGGCGGAAGCGGCAGGACAGAAGTCGATGTCTTCGATACGGAAGAGCGCATCTTTCAGCCTGAAATTTCGGCTTTTATCGAGAAACAGGCCTTTAGGAGCTATACGTTTCGTTTCGAGGCGAGCAATATACACCAGAATGAGTTTTGCAGAACGCGTACCCGTTACGTGGGCGCTACTGCAGACGGTGTGTTAGAGGAAGTCGAGAAATATTGTTCGGGCAGTGGTATGAAATTGGCATTGGAGATGAAAACAACCTTCTAGTGTGTGATCTCGAATCACGTATTCGCCGGATGATACGGTAAATTTTATGAAAACAATCATTTCACATAAAAGACTATCTACTGCGCGTAAAGCTAGAGCATTTCTTTATGCCCTCTCGTTTTTGGGTTTGTTAGGCTGCTCCGCAGATGGCTCTCTCTCTCAGTCTTCCTCTGTTGTTGCTAATTTTGAGGTGACGCCGCCGCCAAATTTCACCCGTGGATTGCTCGAGCGACGAGCGCCAGAGCCGCTGTATCCCTTGCGGGCTAGAAACCTTGGGATCGAGGGCTGGGTGATGCTCGGTTTTTCTGTGAACGCCGACGGCGAGGTGATCAATAACAGTATCCGCACAATCCAGGAACAGCCTGAGGGCTATTTCGAATTGTCGGCGACGAATGCGGCGCGACGTCTAACGTTCCAAAATATCAGGGGCGAACTGGTTGAAGATATACGCTATGTGTTTCGCTATCAATTAGAGGGGCTCGATCCACCCAGTTCGAATGCGCCTGCAGATATCATCCAGTTCAGAGAGATGCTACCGCTGCGGCTTATCACACCGGCCTATCCCGAGGTTGCGCAGGAGCTAGGCTTAGAGGGTTTCGTAGTGCTCAAGTTCACCGTTAGCAAGAGCGGCGCAGTTTCCGATATCGTTATCGACCAGAGCGAACCTCCCGGCGTATTCGATGTTGAGGCAATACGAGCGACGCAGAGGCTGAGATTTGATCCGCGTATTGTGGTTGGTGAGCCTGTGCGCGTAGAAGAAGTTTCCTATCGCTTCGACTGGAAATTACCGCAGTAACTCCAGAAAGAATTCTACTTCACTTGATGCTTTAGAGTTGAGTCTTGAGGAATTCAGCCAGTTTGAGTCCGCTTAGAAAGGCGTCCTCGACTCGGTTGCCACGACACCATTCTCCGCAGACCGCTAATCTATTTTCACTATCAATCAGATAGTCTTCCTGTGCAGAGGTTTCCACTTTTGCATAGAGCCATCTATGCAGAGCGGCATATTGCACATCCTGTAAAGAATTGCTGAGCAATTCCTGCGCGCTAGTGAATAGTTGTTCTTGTAATAGCTTCTTCTCGTCATCGATATGAGTTTTCGCCCAGGCATTATCGCTGTGAATGACAAGGCCATAATTCTTCTCCTGGTCGGCATGGGTCTGGGCCAGCCAGCTAATTGGAGAATTCTTTACTACGGCTGCATCGAAACCCAAAGCGGGCTTGTTCTTTAGTCCAAGCATCAGACTGAAACAGGGTGAGAAAACCACATCGGCGATCTTTGCGTGCTGCTGTATTTTTGAGCCGAGAATATTTAATGCCTGCGCAGAGGGAACAGCGGAGATTACCCAGTCGAACTCTCCGCAGTCATTATGTTGCGCATCCCGTAATTGCCATGTTTTTCCAATGGATTCCAGGCTCGCTATCTCGCAGTGATAATGCACATTGAGATCCTCTGCCAGAGAGCTGGCAAGTGCAGACATGCCCGGCATGCCCACATAGTGTGGCTCGTACCAGATCCTCTTGAAAGGCTTGTCGAGGGGGTCTAGCGTAGTAATTTGGGGGTTCCACTGCGCAACGATGCCTTGCTCAATATACGGCTCCAGGAAGTCTTTGAATTGAGGGTTTCTTGCCGTGAAGAACTGGGCGCCGTGATTGAATTTGTATGTTTCGACTCGGCGCGTAGACATGCGCCCGCCGGCCCTGCCAGATTTCTCAAACACGGTGACCTTGGCTGATTTCTGCAGGCTAAGTGCGGCAATGCTGCCCGCTAATCCTGCACCAATAACTGCGATAGATTTCATAGTGTG
>CAJQHM010000138.1 GCA_905478195.1 uncultured Pseudomonadales bacterium | reverse complement strand
AAACAACAGTGTCGAATATAGCTATAACTCAGCTTTGTAGCACCCGATTGCATGCCTTAGGTTAAGAGAGACAACTGTGCTAACTTACACTTAGAGATGCCCGCGCCAAACGCGCAAGCGCTGGATTTTGACGTGCAAGTGCATTATCCTCCCCTACCCGCACAGGACGGCATTTTGCCGTCCTTTCTGTGCAAAAATCGAGCAGCTGGCTTCCGCTGAAAGCCGCATTGGTTAGGTCTTCCTGACAGTTTCCATGGGCTGCCACGGCGAACATCTCACCCCTGTAGGGCTGAGAATAAAATGGTGTAGATTTACTAAGGTATTTTTCGCGATATGAGCAGACCCCAGATCAATAAACCCAATAAGAGCAAAAAATCTTCCAAGAGCAAGAAATTCGTCTACGAATTCGGCAAGAAGACAGACGGCAATACGACTATGCGCGAGCTGCTAGGCGGCAAGGGCGCTAATCTGGCGGAGATGGCCTCCATAGGCCTGCCAGTCCCTCCTGGCTTTACTATCAGCACCGAAGTCTGCACCTATTACTACGATCACCAGCAGCGCTATCCTGCGGCCCTGCGCCAATCGGTGGAAAGCTCGGTTACTAGCGTCGAGAAGCAACTAGGTAAGAAATTTGGCGGCCGCAAGAATCCACTACTGGTCTCTGTGCGCTCCGGGGCCAGAGATTCCATGCCCGGCATGATGGATACCATCCTCAACCTTGGCCTGAATGACGATACGGTCGAAGGTCTGGCCGATGTGTCAAACAACCCTCGATTTGCGTGGGACTGCTATCGCCGTTTCATCCAGATGTACGGCGGCGTAGTCATGGGCGTTACCGCCCGCACCGAGGAAGAGGAAGACCCTTTCCACATCATCCTCGAGAAACTCAAGCACTCCCTGCATATTGAGTCCGATAACGAGCTCAGCACAGCAAACCTGCAGACCCTGGTGACCCGATACAAGGCGCTAATTCGCAAGCGCACCCGCAGTGCATTCCCACAGGATGTCATGCAGCAGCTTTGGGGCGCTATCAGCGCCGTGTTCGGCTCCTGGAGAAACGATCGCGCCATCCTCTACCGTCAGGAATATGACATTCCCGCCGAATGGGGTACCGCTGTCAATGTACAGGCCATGGTGTTCGGTAATGCCGGTAACGACAGCGCCACTGGTGTCGCCTTCACCCGCGACCCCGCCAACGGCGAGAAAATGTTCTATGGTGAATACCTGATCAATGCCCAGGGCGAAGATGTCGTAGCAGGTGTTCGCACGCCGAACGCCATCAGCATGCTGGCGAAGGAAATGCCCAAGAGCTTCAAAGACCTGGAGAAGGTTCGCGCCAAACTGGAAAAACACTTCAAAGATATGCAGGACTTCGAGTTCACCATCGAGAAGAAGAAGCTGTTTATCCTGCAGACCCGAAATGGCAAGCGTACCGGGCTGGCTGCCGTGAGAATCGCGGTGGAGATGCAGAAGGAGCGCCTGATGAATGTTGAGACGGCGCTACTGAAGATCCCTGCCGAATCGATCGACTCCCTGCTCGTGCCGGTGTTCGACCCCAAGGCCTTGAAGGCCGCGACCGTCATTGCTACTGGCCTGCCTGCTGGCCCCGGCGGAGCCACTGGACGTATCGCATTCACAGCGGCGCAAGCCGAGAAGGCAACCCGCGAAGGCAAGAAGGTTGTGCTTTGCCGCACAGAGACCTCCCCTGACGATCTCAAGGGCATGCTGCATTCACAGGGCATTCTCACCTCTCGCGGCGGTGTGTCCTCCCATGCTGCTCTAGTCGCCCGGCAATTAGGCAAGGTCTGTGTCTGTGGCGCTAGCGATATCAAGATCAACTACGAGAAGAAAACCCTGACCGCGGGCAAGACTGTGCTCAATGAGGGAGATTACATCTCTATCGATGGCACCACCGGCGCCATCTACAAGGGCATGATCGAGAGTACCGATTCCGAGGTCAAGCGCGTTCTGGAAGGCAAGCTGAAGCCAAGCAAGAGCTACACCTACGAGCTGTTCCAGACAGTCATGAAGTGGGCTGACAAGCACCGCAGCCTGAACATTCGAACCAATGCCGACACCCCAAACATGGCCAGCCAGGCTGTAGCCTTCGGCGCAGAAGGCATCGGTCTGTGTCGAACTGAGCACATGTTCTTCGAAGGCGACCGCATCGACTATATGCGCCAGATGATTCTTGCCGCTGACGAAGTACAGCGTCGCTCTGCCCTGAAAAAGTTGCTGCCTTTTCAGAAGAAAGATTTTGTGGGCATCTTTAAGGCCATGAACGGCCGCCCGGTGACTATTCGCCTGCTGGATCCACCACTACACGAATTCCTGCCCCAAGATGATGTCGTAAGACGCCAGCTGGCAGAGAGATTAGATGTGCCGCTGGATTTCGTCATCGACCGCATCAAGTCTCTACACGAAGAGAATCCGATGCTAGGTTGCCGTGGCTGCCGCCTGGGCATCATCTATCCGGAGATCACCGAGATGCAGAGCCGCGCTATCTTCGAAGCGACGGCTCAGGTACTTAAGGGCAAGAAGAAGATTAAGGTGAAACCAGAAATCATGATCCCTCTAGTGGGCTTTCGTGAAGAACTGGCAGACCAACTCGCCATCGTGCACCGAGTAGCCAAGGAAGTTATGAAGAAACGCAAAGTGCGCTTCAGCTACCTGGTAGGCACCATGATCGAGGTACCACGTGCTGCCATCACCGCCGATGAGATCGCCAAAGAAGCAGACTTCTTCAGCTTCGGTACCAACGACCTGACCCAAACCGCCCTCGGCCTGAGTCGCGACGACATGGGTCTGTTCTATGACGAATACCAGAGGAAAGAAATCTACAACAAGAACCCGTTCGCCAGCATCGACCAACGTGGCGTGGGCAAACTCATGGAATTCGCTGTAGAGCGCGGCCGCTCCACCAAGCCGGATCTCAAGCTAGGCATCTGCGGCGAGCACGCTGGCGACCCTAACTCTATCGATTTCTGCCACCGTGTGGGCCTGAACTACGCAAGCTGTTCTCCACCGCGCGTACCAATTGCCAGATTAGCCGCGGCGCAGGCCAAGCTCCGTAACAGCTA
>CAJQHM010000137.1 GCA_905478195.1 uncultured Pseudomonadales bacterium | reverse complement strand
TTGAACGTGTCGTCAGCCGCAGTTGTTGAGTCTGTGGCGAAAGCCTGGTCAGCGCCAGCACCCAGAGTTTTGTTGTCCAAACCTGTAGTGAGCGTAAAAGTCTTGCCGGGGACAACTGCTACCGCAACTGCAACAGCATCTGCATCTGCTTTTGCGGCTGTGAGAGTTGCTGCGTCGCTAGTTACAGAGGAGATCACTGCTGCAAGCTCTGCGTCAGTTTTCCCTCCAAGTTCCTTGGTTATGACATAGTATTCAGCGGCGGCTGAACGGTTCTGGTGAGCCTGCGCGATGTCAGCTAGCCCTTCATTCTCCAGGGCCGCCGGCGCCAACAAGAAGCTAGAGATAGCGGATGCAAGACTGGCTTTTGTGTATTGGCCGCTAGTTAGTAGGCCAGTAGCCAGGTCGATTACCTCAGTGCGGAGAGCAGCAGTTACTGTGCCACCAACAGTGAAGGCGTCAAATATTTCAGCTGCGTACTGAGCAGCGGTCTGGAAGCTAGGGTATTCAGCCTTGAAAGCTGCAGTCTTAGCGATGTGATCAGCTGCGTCAGCGAGTGTGCCGCCGGCAACTGAGATTCCGATAAGCTCTTCAAGTAGTGTGTTGCTTGGAGCTTGCTTGAGCATTGCGACTGACAGTGCAACCAGCTCGCTTCGTGTTTCAGCTGTAATAAAAGCCATTGTGGTGTATCTCCTTGAGATCGATTTCAAATTATAGTTGGTTACGATTGCTTCCGGCCCGTCCCACAAAATTAGGCCGGCGGTTTTCCATCGTTAAATTAAGCATAAGCCAGTTGACACACTAGGGCCTGTGATTGAGGTCACACGCACTAGCGAATAATTCGGCAAACGCCGTTACATCAGGCCTGAGGTCGATAGAACCCACAACCGCTACCAGATATCAGGCAAAGGATACTAAAACTTTAGCAAAAGTACAACTTTTTGTATCGAAGTAATACTTCGAGTCGCGCATGTAAGTTGCGGTTTTAATAGTAAATTTGGTTGTGTAGTTTGACGTGCAGTGGCACAAAATGATGGCAAAAATGGGTAGATTACTGCGGTTACGGTAGCAGGCTACGTTTTTAGCGTCGCGAGTTTAAATTACAGGGCTAGTGGCAAGGTGTTGAGCCTGAACGGGATTCTTCAGTAAAATATCGAAAATACAGACCGTTAGAGAGCTATACTGAACCCGAGCTCGACGGCGGTGTCGCTCAGTTCGAACAGCTCGATATTACTCGACTGATCTTGGTGGTAAAAATTAACAAGGAATAAGGCGCTTCGAGTGCCCAGCCGCATCGGCGTGCGGTGTTGTATCAAAAATTGGTTACGCTCCTGCCACCTCGCGGCGCCGTTTACGAGTATTGGGCTGTAGCTGCCAGCGTCCTCCAGGCGGGTATAACTCGCCTGTGCGGACAGCTCGCCGCCAAACAATGCGCGCTGCGCGCGGACGTTCACCTGCCACCCATCGCGATCGTCGCCGGGGCGCGTTGAGTCGAGGGCGCGATTGCTAATATAGCCGCCATCAAAGCCAATCCTAAGCGGGTTGTTGGTATTCTCGCCTGCGACGCAGCTAGCGCCCAGTGTGGCTTTGCTCTCCCATGCGTCTAACGTGTTCTGGCTGTGAAAGCGCTGATACTGGCTCGCTATTTCGTAGACCGGGGCGCAGCGCTTGTTAGTATTAGGCTGGTAGCTCAGACGCGTTTGCGCCGAGGTGTAGAGCGCGCTGCCGCCAAAGAAGAGCGAGCTTGCACCGGCCTCCCACTGCAGCGTTCGGCGACGCGTTGGTTTAATCAATGCATAGCGCGAGTCAAACTGCAGCAAATCGGATCGCGTGTCCTGACTAAGCCGCCCACGGACTTGGTTTGTCCAACTGTGTTGTCCGTTGGCGGTAAGTGTCAATTGTGTACTGCTGAGGCGCGCGTTGGTAAAAGCGCCTTCCTGTGGCTGCAAATCGGTGTTGAGAGACAGCAGCACGGGCTCGCCAGACAGTGTTAGCGTAATCTGGTCAGCGCCGGGTGCGCTATTGAGATTGTTATCGTAGCCGGCTTGCAGATCGAGTTGGAGGATATGTTGTTTGGTGTTTTTGCGCCAATCGGCCTCGCGCTGCGTCAGCGTCTCCCTCAATTCGGCGGGCAAATCTTCTCTACCGAGGATCGTCTCGTTGAGCTGTAGCGCTGGGAATAGTTGTCCCGCTGCAAACAGCGCTTCCGCGTAGTCAATCTGCGCCGAGCCGTTTTTTGGATCAAGCAGAAGGGCTCGTTCGAGTGACTCTGAAGCGACATCCAGCTGTCCGCTGTTGAGCTGCGCAGCACCGAGAAGCGCGTAATATTCTGAAGACCTCAGGCAACGTGATTGTAATTCGGCCAGCGTCGTCGTCAATGCAGCCCAGCGCGCGGGTTCGTCGCTGGCTGCGTCTGTAAAATTCATTTCGGAATAGTAGCTAGCGAGGTCGGGGCAGATTAAAGCCTCTGTTGGCAAGGCTTGAGCTTTGGCATGGCTTGCGATTAGGAGTCCACATGCCACAACACCTGAAACAAGAAAGTGGGTGATTCTCCCCTTCGGGAGGCTCACGTCTGGGACCAACAGTGGCAGCATGCGTTCAACAAACTCGCAGAAAATACAATTTTATTTTTTGGACGTCAACGTAAGCCAAGACTAACACAGCCTTTGCACTCGTAAGGTAATAGGTCAAGGAAAGTTTGTCCTGTGGATGTCTGCCTTCGTGCTGGCTGGTTTACGATCGACGCCCGCCGGCTAACACTTTGAGCCTAGGCTGTCCGCCTTCGCCAGAAGCGAAGTCGCCAAGGGACTCGGTTAGCGAAGCTAGTTTGCCCTCGTCTGGCTGAGGCGCAAACAGCACATGGGGGATCGTTAAGCCCTGCAACAAATAACTGCCTTGCGACTGGAGTAACTCAGCATCGAGCTGACGCGCCGCGCGTTCGCCAAGCAGGATAGGCTGCGCGAGCTGCGCGGTCATTTCTTGGATGCGTAGCGCAATTGTCACGGTGTCACCCAACAGAGTATGTGTGCGCCGGTGAGCAGGCCCGATCGAGCCGATCAACGCAGCGCCCTGCTCGATACCAACGCCTAGTGCAAGCGGCTCGAGCCCGTAAGGTGTGTTGGCACTCAGCGAAATATGATCGATTTCCGCGACCATTTTCTGCGCCGCATTAAGCGCGTTTAGTGCAGCTTCGGCACTCTGGGTATCCCATAGCGCTAGCAGACTGTCGCCTTTGTATTCGTGCACTTTGCCGCCGTGCGCTTCGATAATTTCAGCCGCTTTCTGGAAGAAGAAGTGCAATACGGCTGCAGACTCTTCTGGAGTCCGCGCCTCGCTGAAGGTCGAGAAGTTACGCAGGTCGGCGCTTACAAGAGTGAAATCTCTGCGCTCCGCGACAACATTAGAACTCGGCAGGCTGTAGGCGATTTCTTCAGCCACTTCGCTTGGCAGATAGCTCGCCAAATTATTGAAGACTCGGTCTCTTTGACTGCGCGTTCGCGCCTGTTCTAGAACGAAAAGCAGTCCGCTCGTTATCACCGCATAGATTGCCGACGGCATCCAGCCGAGCCAAACATCGGCGCTGCGCAGTGCCTGGGCATGCAAGACCAGAGAAAGTAGGGGAAGCGCAAACGCTGCGCTAGGCAAAAGTAGCGTACCCAGGCGACCGGTCATTCGTGACGCCATGGCCAATAGCGCTAGCGCAAAGAGACCTGCAATGAAAACTTGAATCGCTGCGGCACTGTTAGGTGCGTAGGGCACTGCAACGTCAAGCAGACTGCCGAGTATGCGCGCCTGCAGCTCGACACCCGGTGTCGCCCCACTGTAAGGAGTTGGAACAACGTCGCCTAGCCCAAATGCGGTTGCGCCAACTAACACCCACGCTTTATCTAAGAGTTCGGTGCCCGCCCTTCCAAATAAAATATCTGCCGCAGAAATGGTCAAATAACTTTCGGGGGCGCGGCGATACGAAATGCGCAGATTGCCATCGGCATCTAGTGGCACGGCGAGGCCGGGATAGGAATCCAGCGTGAGTGTTTGAGCTGCGCCCATTGGGCTGCTATTAGCGACAATTTTTGCGCTGTTGACGCCTTCCATATCGATACCCGCGCCCGTCGCTTCGAGCAAGACAGACAGCGCCAACGCTGGATAGGCTTGGCCATCAACACAGACTAGAGCAGGCTGTTTCGAGATCGAGCCATCGCCGTTAATCACCGGTGCAATGTGCCCTTTAGCGACCGCGTTGAATCCGGCGTGCGGTGCAAGGAAGCTGGCGGTAGACATTAAGCCCGCGCCCTCTGCGCATTGGATACCTGCGAGGCTCCCCATCATCTGGCCTGCACGAATGATCTCGGGTGCAAGACCAGGGGCCTGGTTGATGTCTAAAACCGGCACCTGTGAGATAACCGCGCCGCGCGAATTTGAAAGCGCCGCAGCGAGCTGTGCATCGCCGTCTTTCGCATCGGCATAAACAATGTCGTGAATTTGCAGTTGAGCGCCCGCAGCGTCAATCGCCCGAGTGAGTTCGGCCATCGTCTCGCGCGGCCATGGCCATGGCCCGACCTCGTCGATACTTTGTTCATCTATCGCGACGATGACGATACGCGATTCGGCGTTTGTCTCGGGCGCGAGCGTCCACCCTAAAGTGCCCAAACGCTCTTCGAGGCTAGCAAGCGGGCTGTTTGGCCCAGAAACCGCAAGTAGCGCGTAAGTGGCAATCGCAGCAGCAACGAGCATGGCGACACGCCCGCGAATGGGCGCCATCGAGAGCAGGCCGCCGATAACCGGCAGGCTCGCCAGGCGTCGAGGAAAGGTCATTCGCGGCGTGCTCATTATTGCGCGCCCCACAGCGTAATGCCTTGAATGCGGCCGGTGTCTAACTGCTGTTCGAAGAAATAGCCCGCCTCTGTGCCGTCTGTCGCTACAGCGCCAGACAGGATCTTTGAGTCCTCTCTTAACAGCAGATAGCCGCCGTCGGCGATCGCACCGTTTGCCATGAAATCAATCGCACCGGTGCTCGCGTGATCGAGATTCAGTTCGGTCGCGAAAGCCCGATCGACAAAGTCTAGCTCGAGGTTTCCACCCGCCACCCGCATGGCAACGATGCCGTTGCTCGAATCGTAGAATGCTTCGGCTGCGCTCAAATCTAATCTGACTACGCCCAACCCAGATTCCACCCGCGCGCCGCTTGGCTCGCTGCGGTAGAGTATGAAACCGCTGGTTGAAGAGACCGTGACGTCTCGCCCCTCACGCGCCTCACCCAAGCTTAGAGACAGCAAGCTTGGTGCGCCAGGCGAAGACCATCGGCCCCAGACGAGTTGATCACCGGCCGTGGACACAGCCGTAAGGGCGTCAGTTGGGGTGAAGTCAGCGAGAACCACCGGGGCCTCTGACAAATCATTCGCTGGCTGATCATTTGGAGACTGGCCGCTGATTTTCTCGGCCGCCGCGACTTCTGATTTAATTTTTGTAGTGGCAACGCTCTCTAAATAGATTTCGTTAGAGTCGAGCGTGCCGGTATTGTCGTCGGAGGCAACCTGAACATCGACTGCGTTGGTGTCATTGGTATTCGAGCTTTCGATTTCGCTGAGTGCGCTCTCGCTAGAGGCGACGACAAAGCGCGGGACTGCACTACCACTTCCAAGCTCGAGCACCTGTAGCGTGTTCTGGCTCAATTCGACCGCGTCCACCGCGCAAGGCCCCAGCGCTTCACTCCTGCATTCGCTTGAATAAGGCGCCATGATTATCGCGCCTTCGTTTACCAATGCTCGCGTTGAACGTGAGTTAGCACTTACTACAAAGTCTGTACCACGGACGCCTATGGCCGCGATTGGCGTATTCATACGAAAGCGTTCGCGGGCTGATTTTGCTGCGTCGCCGGAAATTGCTCGAGCCACCCCTTCGCTAAGCTCAAACTTGACGGCAGAATTTTGCGGCTTTGACGCATCATAGTCGTAACGCACTACATCGAGCGTACTACTCGGCCGGACGCTAACCAGCGCGTCATCGATAAACCGCACGTGCACATGACCGCCGCCCTCGGTAAAGACTCTATCACCGACACGGATCTCGGTACCTGTCTCGATTAGATCACGCCCATTAGCCCGCTCAATATACGCCCTTCCCAGCACGAGGCTCACCTCGCCCACTTTACGGACGCTCGTTTGGTTAGATATGTCGGCTTCGGCGGTCGCGTGAAGGGGGCTTAAAGAGAGCAGGAACGCTAGCAGCGAGAGAGAAGGTACGCGTAGCCAAGACGCGCGCATGCCAACCCTTCGGCCTCGGGGTGTTATCGCGCTTGTATGTTGACTGCGTTGCATTGGGTTTCTCATTTACTGCAAACAAATCCCTGATGGAGGTTAAAGATAATTCAAGGATGTACAAAACGGGGTGATTGCGGTCACATAAGACGCTTGTCGCCCTTTTTACCGAACCTTCCCGTGCCTATAATGCGGCTGCATCTTTAAGGTAATAAGAATTTTTCCATCCGGCGGGACCGCGCCCTTGTCTTAAGTTAATGCCTCCGCTGCCGCTGTATTAGTCGGCGCATGCATTTTGATTAACTAGTAGTATGGCTGCGCCCCGAGGGATCGCGTTTTATGGTGGTAACACCGCAACTGCTCAAGACCTTCCCGCTTTTAAGCGGACTGCCCTACGCGACTCTCGAAGGGATCGCGGGGCAGAGCAGCGTGCGTAGAGCTGCTCGACGAGCAATTGTACTTAACGCCGGGCAAAACGAGGAGCAAATTTGCTTCCTGTTCGAAGGCCGGTTGCAGGGTGTCGACTTTACAATAGATGGCCGCGAAGTTGGGCTCTATTTCGTCGAACCTGGCGAATTTTGCGGCGAACTGTGCCTATTTGATGGAGGAGCGCAGCCTGAGTTTGTCATGGCTCTAACGCCCTCGGTTATTGTCAGTATCCCACTAAATTCAATGCAGACGTTGCTCAAAATGCACCCCGAGCTGTTTGCGACAATCAGCGCAAAGATCGCAGGCCATGTCCGTAAAATGACTTTCCAGCGGTCATTGCTCGGCCTGCCCAACATCGCTCAGCGGGTGTGCTGCCAGCTTTGGATGCTGGTACCCGAGAAAGATAAGGAGAAAGAAGAAGCACAGATTCGCAATCCGCCCACTCACATGGAGATTGCAATAATGTTAAACATAAGCCGCGAGACGGTCACCCGTGTATTTCAGTCGTTGCAGAATCGGCAGATAGTTAAACGAGATGGCACCAGCTTACTTGTGGTTAATAAGGTTGGCGTTTTGCGCGGCTACGCCGAAGGTAAGCAGGAGCTTTAGTCACCCTAACGCCGAGTTAGAACAGTAGGGCGTTGAAATACAGCGGCGCGCCCCAACCTAGGTAGAGCTCGATTAGCTCGACTAAGGTTATCGCTAGGTTAAGACACGAAGCTAACAATTACAGTAAGCAAACTAAGATTACAGACTATGAGCTCGCAGAAAAAAAATAAATACCCAGAACTCGCAGCGGCCTTTACCGACGTCAAACGTTACTTTATTTACGCCGGATTTTTTAGCGCTGCAGTGAACCTTTTAATGCTCGTGCCTGTAATTTACATGTTGCAGGTTTACGATCGTGTGGTGTCGTCCGGAAGTTACTCGACGCTCGCTATGCTGACACTGCTCATGGTCGCGCTGACCGCTGCATTGGGAGGGTTCGAGTGGGTTCGCTCTATGATTCTGATTGCGGCGAGTAATCGCATAGAAAAAAATCTGCGGCGTCGGATCTCTGACGCCACGTTCAAGCGCGCGCTATTAACCGGCGGCTCGGTAAGCAACTCACAGCCGCTAAGCGATCTTTCGAGCTTACGCCAATTTCTCACAGGCAATGGCCTGTTCGCCTTTTTTGATGCGCCTTGGTTCCCGATCTACGTTTTCGTGATGTTTATGTTCCACCCGACCTTCGGCTATGCAGCAATTTTTGCCGGTATTGTCATGATCGCCCTAGCCTACACGACCGAAAAGGTAACAAGTAAGAAGCTGCAAGAAGCCAACTCTCAGGCAAACTGGATTAGCAATCAGGTTAACGGCACGTTAAAGAATTCAGAAGTTATTGCTGCGATGGGTATGGCGGACGATCTTCGCCACCGTCAAGAGAAGCGCTTCGATGGGGTGCTTACCTTGCAAACCGACGCGAGTCGGGCCGCGGGCTTACTGCAAAGCCTGTCAAAAACTTTCCGCATGGTAATGCAGTCTTTACTGCTCGGGCTAGGCGCACTGCTGGCCCTGCGTCAAGAAATCTCACCCGGTATGATGATCGCAGGATCTTTGCTGCTCGGCAGGGCGCTTGCGCCGATTGATATGCTGGTAGGCACTTGGAAGGGCTTTACGCTCGCTCGCGGCCAATACGATCGTCTCGGTGAGCTGCTCAATCAAATTCCGAAAGACGCAGACACCATGTCTCTTCCGGCGCCAACCGGTAAATTGTCGGCCGAACAGGTGATGGTTGTGCCACCCGGCTCAAAGAACATCGTAGTGCGCGGCGTAAACATGGAACTCGATGCAGGCGAAGCGCTTGGCATCGTGGGTCCGAGCGCCTCGGGTAAGTCGTGTCTCGCGCGCGCGCTTCTCGGTATTTGGCCAACTTACAGCGGCAAGGTCCGTCTAGACGGCGCAGACATTTTTACGTGGGATCGTGCCGAGCTTGGTCCCTATGTTGGCTACCTGCCGCAGGACATCGAACTTTTCGACGGCTCAATTTCTGAGAACATTTGCCGCTTCGGCGATGTCGACCCCGACAAAGTAGTCGAGGCGGCTAAGACAGCCGGCGTTCACGGCTTAATACTTCATTTGCCCCAAGGCTATGACACTGTCATCGGTGGATCGGGCGGTATTTTGTCGGGCGGTCAGCGGCAGCGTATCGGTCTCGCCCGCGCGATATACGGCTCACCCAAATATCTAGTTTTAGACGAGCCAAACTCGAACCTCGATGATCAAGGCGAGCGCGAGCTTGTTCAGGCGATACAACGCGTTAAGGCAGAAGGCGCAACGGTTATTATCATTACGCACCGCACCATGGTGCTGCAGTGTGTCGACAAAATTTTGGTCATGCGCGACGGCGCCGCCTCTCACTTCGGTCCGCGCGATCAAGTGCTCGCAGCGCTGTCAGCACCGCAGGACAAAAAGCCTGCGCTTAGACCCGCCTAGGCTCAGAGTTTCGTTACATCGCCGCGTAAGAGTTGCACAGCTGCGCAAGACAAGAAGAGATGCTTGACTTAGAACAACTAGACCAGAGGCAGGCACACGACGTGTCCGCTTTTTGAATTCATAGAGACAGCCAGCCGCTTGATTTATTGGGCAGCAGGCATTGCAAACGAGAGATCCCGTGGACGACGAAAACAAGAACGGCCAAGACAACGAAGCAACCGCTTCGACCAATAAGCAAGCGCTTGCCCGCGTGCCGGTGGCCAAAATGCCCGCAGGTCAACCGATCAAGCCCTCGGCGGTGGACGATGCGGCAACTGCCAGAGCAGAGTCGGCTGCCAAGCCCATCTTGCCAACGCGGCAGGCCAAGCCGCAGGCGGCGGGCGCCGATGATCTTGTCGAGACCAGCATGGAGATGCCGCGCCGCGTCGGGCTTTCTGTTTTTATTCTCGTGTTTGTCGTGTTTGGCGGCTGGGCGGCAATTGCACCTCTTGACGGCGCCGCACACGCGCCGGGACAGGTTACCGTTAAGACGTATAAGAAAGCCGTGCAGCATTTAGAGGGCGGCTTAGTAAGTTCGATACTCGCGCAGAATGGTGACGTAGTGGAGGCGGGCGAGCCGCTCCTCGAGATGGACGATACACAGCCGCTGGCGCAGCTCGAGATCGCTAACTCGCAGCTAGTCGCCCTGCATGCACGCGAAGCGCGCCTATTGGCCGAGCGCGATGAGCTAACTCAGATAATTTATCCTGCCAGTCTGACTAGCGAAAACGCAGCGGAGGAAATAGCCTCTCAGACATCCATTTTTGAGGCGCGCAAGGCGTCGCGCGAAGGCAGCATCGAAGTGCTGGAGCAGCGTATCGACCAACTCAAGTCCAAGCTCGTTGGCCTGTCTGCGCTAAAAGACAGCAAAATCGCGCTCGCCAAGTCCTTTGCGGACGAGCTCGAAGACACCCGTGCGCTGCTCGATGAAGGCTTCTCAGACAAGGCGCGCCTGCGTCAGGTTGAACGCAATCTGGCAAGCTACCAAGGCGAGGCGGCTGACCTGTCAGCGACCAGTGCCTCGACCGAAGTGCAGATAGGCGAGACTCGCTTACAGATACTCCAGTTAAATCGAGAATTCCAAAACGAAGTAGTAAATGAGCTTGGCGAGGTACAAACTCGACTCAAAGATGCACAGGAACGCGGCACAGCACTGCAAGATATCGTGAGCCGCACTACCGTGCGCGCACCGGTTGCAGGCGTGATTAACGGTATGCAGGTACACACCGAAGGCGGCGTTATCGGCCCAGGCACAGTAATCGCCGAAATCGTCCCGCTCACCGAGGAACTGATTCTCGAAGCGCAGGTCTCTCCGCTCGACATAGACCGCGTCTACGAAGGGCAAGAAGCAACTATTCGTTTCTCGAGCTTTGGCAACCGCACTCCGACGATTGTTGGCTCGCTGCTGAGCCTCTCTGCCGATGCCATCCAAGATCAGAATACCGGCTTAACGCATTATCTTGCTCGAATTGAAGTGTCGCCCGAGGGCATGGCAGATCTCGGTGATCTCGAGTTACTGCCGGGCATGCCAGCAGAGGTATTCATTGCTACTGGCTCACGCACGCTGCTGCAGTATTTATTTAAGCCTTTCTCCAATGCATTGGCCCGCAGCTTCACTGAAGACTAACTGTTATGCGTAAAAATCTTTTATTGCTGCTTATCATTAGCATCAGCCATGCCCATGGCACTATGGCTGCCGATGGTCTTCCAGAGCTTAACAATACAGCCATAGCAAGAGCGGAAAATTCTATCGGCCGTACGCTGGAAGATTTTTTTACCGCCGCGATCAACTACAGTCCCACCCTACAGATCGCTGCAGAATCGCTGAATATCGGGTCGGCGCGCAAGCAGGCTGCCAACGGCAGGTTGCTGCCACAATTGAGCGCCAATGCCAACGTGTCTGACAACAGGAGAATGATTTCCGATACCAGTCAGCTACAGAAATTCGATGGACGACGCTATTCGGTTCAACTCTCGCAGGTACTGTTTAACTGGCAGGCCTATGCTGCGCGAAGCGCCGCCTACCTTGTCGAAGATCAGATCGAAGCCGAATACTATGGCGCTCTCTCAAACCTGTTAACCGACGTGGCGGAGCGCTACTTCAACGTGCTGCAAGCACAGGACGCTCTCGACTCGATTGCCGCCGAACTTGAGGCCGTGCAAAATCAGCTGAACCAGATTCAGAGCCTTTATGACAGACAGCTGGCACAGATAACAGATCTGTACCAGGCACGGGCGAGCGCTGCCGCTGTCGAGGCGGAGCAGTTGAATCTGCAGAGTGAACTCGCCATGAGACGCGAGGCATTGCGCTCCGCTAGCGGCGTTACGGCAGGTGAGCTTTCCAGCCTACGCGAAGAAGCGGCCATACCTCCTCTCGAAAACAGCATTAATTATTGGGTTAGCCAGGCAGAGAAGAACAACCATCAGATTGTGGCACGGGAGTTTGCCGTTGAAGCCGCGGACAAACGCGTGGATGAACAACGCGGTGCGTATATGCCGCAAGTAAATTTCGTCGTACAGCGACAGGATTCGAATGTGGGTTTCGACAACATGCCGCTAAACAGAACCGACAATACCTATGTCGGGCTGAACGTTACAATCCCGCTCTATGCAGGCGGCTCCAACAAAGCCGCGGTCCGCGAGGCTCTGAGTCAGCACAGTATCGCGGAAAACGAATTGCGACAGGTTCAGCTGGAAGCCAACGAACAGGTCAGAATTGCCTATATCCAAGTGCAGGCCGCAGAAACACTGATCGAGGCGGCACAGAAGCTTGTCGATTCCACCGCCCTTGCCTCTACGGCCATGCAACGCGGCTTCGAACTCGGCGCGGTAACCAGTGTAGACGTGCTGAATGCCCTTCGCGATCAGTACCGCGCGGAGCGGGACCTGCAGCAAGCTCGCTACGATCACATCAAATTTCTCCTCATGCTGAAGCGCGAAACAGGGCTACTCACCGCCGACGACATGCTCGAAGTCGGGTCCTGGCTGGAAGCGCCTGCGCGTTAATCTCCCCCTATGATCAATCTAGAGCGCATCACTACCGAGTACGTCGAAGTCGAAGACCGTATTCGCCTCGCTGGCGAGAGCGAAGACAACCAAACCATCGTTCTATGGTTAACCCAGCGCCTGCTGACACAGATAATTTCGCATCTGCTCGGCCTCATCGAGAAACAGTCGCCAACCCCTGGTGAGAAGGGAGCGCCAACGAGTAGCCTCTTACAGGGCTTTGCGCAGCAAGCTGCCGAGGCCGAACTTGCACCGGAACAGCCCGTGAGGGCTGTCTCGTCGTCAATAAGTTGGCTTATTCCGGAAGTGGATATTACGCTGAGCCCGGAGGGCACGCTGGTGCTCTTATTCAAGCGTGATTTAGGTGCGGTAGCGGGGCAGGACGACGAGGGAATGGCGACGCTGACGGTAGTCTCCAAACAACTGCGCCAATGGCTGGGTATCTTGCACGCGCAGTGGCGACGCGCGGACTGGCCACTCGCGATCTGGCCGACTTGGATGGATGAGTCGCCTGCTCCCGGAAGTTCAAACCCACTGCACTAACCGCGATTCCTGATGTTGCGATCTCGCGCCGTTAGAAGTACAACTCGATGATTTCGTGTGTAACTGCTCTGAGCGACGTGGCCAGTTGCTCTTCCGAGTAGCGGTAAAAGCCTTCTGCGTGACTGACATTCGCCGGCAGTGTGAAGGTGCGTCCCTTGTCCAGGGACAGTACCAATTCCTCGTAATTATTTTCATCGTTCTGGCTCGCATAAATCGTCATGGCCTGTTCCTTGCGCGGCCGCTGCTCGGTAATATCGATGAGCACGTTGACCGGGTTCTGTACACCGATCTCGTAGGAATACGCGTTCACTGAAAGAGACTCTTTGCTTAATTGCTGAATAGCTGCCCAAACTAGCAGTGCCGTGACACGATGATCCGGGTGTAGCTCTAGGGGCCCCGGAAAGAAGACACTGGCAGCGCCGAGACTGTTAATCTTCTGCGCAATTTTGCTCACTGAGGCTTCACTATATACGAGGCCGCGATCGGGCTCCTGCCAGCTGTCGAGGCTGGTTATACCGAGCAGTTTAGCCGCAGCCTGAACCTCCTGTTGCCGGGTGTCTACTAGGTCCGCCGCGCTGCCGCCCAGGGCACCATCGGTCATCACTACCAGGTGGGTCGCGATGCCAGCCTCCGAGGCTTTTAGCAAGCTACCCGCCATGCCATAGGTCTCGTCGTCGGCGTGTGGCGCGAAAACCAGCCAGGGGCCCGCTGGTAACTCCGAGGTCTCGAAAGGGATGAGCCTGTGTTCTGGATTCAATTCAGTTTTTGACATAGCAGGGCAGTATAGTGCAGCGTGACTGGGATTGCGGAAGCTCTGATTATAAGGGTTTACGGCACTATTTTTTAGTCTTTTCAGGCGATTCGTGCTTAAATTCGCAGTCTCACTACCATCGATAGAAACACGACAATGGATCGGGAATGCTGCTGACAATACTGCGTGAATGGCTGCTAACCCCCTTCGCCAATTACCGACTCTTTCATAATTTTTCCAGGCAGGATTTCCTCGTCCAATTTACAGCTTCGATTGGAGGCTTCCTTTGGCTTATCCTCACGCCCGTCATTCACATCATCATCTATTCCTTCGTTTTTAGTTATATCTTTCAGATTCGATCGGTCGAGGGTTTCGGCGAGACGACCTTCGTCGTGTTCATGATGGTAGGCTATCTGCCTTGGTTCGCCTTCGCCGATTCAATCTCCAAATCGACCGGCCTGCTTTTGGAGAAGGCGCCCCTGATTACGAAAGTAAAATTTCCGGTGCAGATTATTCCCTATGTGGGCACTGTCATTCCCTACTTAACACATGCCATTGGCTTCGGCATTCTGCTGTTGTATCTGGCAACTCAGGGATATCTGAACTGGATGTGGATCTATCTGCCATTCATTTTTTTCTTTCAGTTTCTCTTCGCCCTAGGTTTGGTTTCGATACTCTCTGCACTCAGCGTGTTTCTGCGAGACCTTCAACAGTTAGTCGCTCTGGGCGTGACGGTCTGGTTTTTCCTCACGCCGATCATCTACCCGATAACCATGTTACAGAATGAAGATGTGAGAAACCTGTTTTTATTAAACCCGATGCACAGCTTCGTCAGCCTCTATCGCGAGATCGTCTTGCAGGGTCAGGTTCACTTTATCTATCTACAAATTATTATTCCGGTGTCGTTGATCACCTATTTCTTCGGTGGATGGCTATTCATGAAGATCAAGCAGGCCTTCGGCGATGTACTCTAGACCGATCAGCGAGCGGGAGAGCTAGCCGTGCCACACGTCTCGGTTCAGAATCTCAACAAGGATTTTAAGATCTACGAGCGGCCGCAGGATCGCCTGTTCGAGATCATACTCCGCAGGCAACGGCATCAACTCTACCATGTACTGAGTGATATATCGTTTGCGGTACCCGATGGTAAGAGCCTCGGTATCATCGGCGACAACGGCGCCGGCAAGTCTACGCTGCTCAAGCTCCTGGTCGGGACGCTGCAGCCCACCAGTGGCGAGATCTCCATCGAAGGACAGGTCGCGGCACTACTGGAGCTGGGAGCCGGGTTTCATCCTGAGTTTACAGGTCGCAAGAATATCTATCTGAACGCAGCGCTATTGGGTGTACCCGATGACAACATCGCCGAGTTGGAGAAAGACATCATCGCCTTCTCCGAGCTGGACTATTTCATCGACAGACCGGTGAAGACCTATTCCTCCGGCATGTATGTGCGGCTCGCGTTTTCGATTGCCACCATGGTACGCCCCGATATCTTGGTCATCGACGAGGCCCTGTCGGTCGGGGATATGGCGTTTCAGAAGAAGTGCGTGCAGCGCATGAACGAATTTCGGCAGCAGCAGAAAACGATGATTTTCTGCAGTCATTCAATGTTTCACGTGCAGGAGCTGTGTGATATCGCGATCTGGCTGGACAAGGGCAAGATTCGCGAGATAGGTGACAGCGACAAGGTCGTCGGACACTACGAAGACTTCTGTAACAACAAGAAGACCTACAACAGCATTCGAGAGGACATACCTACCGAGCGGGATACCTCACAGGAGGCCAGTAAGGCGAATGCCAGTGACGATATACAGGATTGTAAAATCAACTCTATCGCGGTCAAGTCACCCGATGGGAGCGATATCGCTACGGTCAAGCCTCTGAGCGATGTGTTGCTGGAGATGGAAGTCGAAGTCCTGGTGGACACTATGGAGGGGCATTTCGGCTTCGCCTTCATGAAATCTGCCGAGGAACCAATCGCCTCCTTCCTCACGACCAACGCAGACGAGATCGAGCTCGGCGTGTTCGCCAAGGGCGACATCGTTAAGGTCTCTCTAATCGTTGAGAAGGTAGCCATGCGAGTGGGCGAGTTCTATGTGCTGGGCGGCCTGGCCGACAAGAGTGGCCTGCTGTGGTACGAGACGAAGTTCAGTAAACTTCTGGCCATGGAAGCCAACAAGGGCGTCGGGCCCATAATAATGAAATGCGACTGGCAGCTCGATAAGAAAGGCTAGGGCTTAATCAGCAGACTAGAACTCGATGCCGTATTCCTCTACCCGCGCCGGTGCCGTATCCGGCAATACGCCATAAGGGTCGACCTTATAGACTCGGGGCAAGGCATTGCCGCTTCTTACTTCTATCACCTCCATATAAGCCTGCCGAACACTATCGCGGGGCTGGGCAGTATCCTCGCCCCGTTCCTGCACCTGAACTGCCCCCGGGCGATCGCTAACGTCTTGTCTTGGATAGACGAATAATGAATAGATGTTCGAGGTATTGGTGCCCAACCACTGGGTGAGCTCCTGTAGGTTCTCGAGGGGAATAATCTCTGCAAGCTCGGCCTGATTATTTATGTCTTGTAGCTGGCGGTAGGCGATGACTGTTTCGATGAGTTCATCATCCAGGCCCGGCAGTAGTCGCATTGCCTCACGCGTCGCCACGTTCAGATTTACGGTGCGTGCGTTGCCATAGATAGTAAAGGCGGCATCGAGGTTGATACCCTCGAGAAGCTCAGCGAACCCGCGTACATGGAGAATTTCCTCCACGGTATCCAACTCAGGATTATTGCGCGGGCTATAGCCTTGCTCTAATTCCAGGTAGTAGTCCTTCTCGGCACCGTTCAGCCCCTCCAAGTCATTAAGGTCTGTCCAGTCTGTCCACGCGGCGAGAAGATCCTGCACCTGTTCCGGCTCCGCCTCCTCACCGCCCAACAACTTTTCGATAAGCAGCTGCATATTGCGCCGTGGAATTCTGTTCAGGTTTATCTTTCCGGCATGATCAAAGATGCGCACAGCCATATTCTCATTCTTGGGATAGTTCAGCTCCAGGTCTTCACCGTCGAAGCGATAGGCGGGCGACAAGAGTTCGCCTTCTTCTGATTCTTCTCTTTCTTCCCCGATGGGTAGGGGCATGCGCTCCAGCATCAGCTCCATCTCGGCAAAATTGACCGCCGTCATTAGTTGCGCCCAATTCCAGCTCGCGTCGCGGTTATGGACAACTGTCTGCGCGGACAGTCTGACTTTGCTCGCCATTGCCGTAACCAGCACCGTCAACAACACGGCCGTCCATAAGACAATTATTATGACGGAGCCTTGCTGTTTGAAGCTCTTAACCATGACTTTCACAGGCCGACATTCGTCGTAGGACGAATGCTACGGTGTTGATTGTTCTTGATGCGCGCCACTATCTCCAGCTCTTCGTTCACATCTTCATAGTCTCTATCGGGGATGAAACGCACATAAACCGCCAGCGGAAGGCTCAGCTCCTCGTTGCCAATCCATTCGTCAACCCACACCCTGTCCTCATTGAGCTCCTGATATAGGTAGCTGAACTCGGCGCTGTAGTTCGCAAGAATTAGCGTAGGCTCGCTCTCGCTCAGACGCTCCGTGGGATCGTCGCTGAAAGCTGGCACCAAGCTCAGGTAGACACCCTCGTCCGCCACAGAATAGATCTGCCACACCGTTAGGCCCGGATTACGCTGCGGCGAGACTGCCGAGACAAAGCTTATGTAGTCATCTTCGCCAAAGAAATAGATCTCGCGGCCCAGAGTTTCGATGTTTGTATAACTATGGGGAAAGGCGCCATGTAAGGCCCTATCGATCTGCAGAACTGCCAGGGCCTGATCTAGACTTTCATCCAGCACGCGGGAATTTCGATTCCAATCGTCGGCCACTATGTAGACACCAGTGCTAAGAAGACCAAGCAGCAGGGCGGTCAGTCCCAAGGCTAAGATAATCTCAACTAATGTAAATCCTTTCTGTTTCATTGTTTCTGTGCTTTTGTTCTGTTTTGAGGAGCATCTATTGTGGAAGGTCGAATTGAATCCAGCGGCTACCCTCGATGACTTCATCCCGTTCTCGATTGATGATTTCATAGGCCTGAAAACCATAGATACTTGCCTGGGTCTTGCGCACCGGGTCTTCGAGCAGGTCCAGTGCGCGAATCTGATAGCTGTCGTCTTGCAGAATCTGTTCGACCTCAGAAAATTCATCTTCCAGCAGCGAAAAATTAATAGCTGCGCGCAGGCGGGTGGCCTGCACAAGACTCTGCTCGGAGCGCCAGGAAAGCTGTTTGCTACCGCCTACCAGGGAAAACAGGCTTCCTAAGACAAAACCCGTAATGGTGAGCGCAACGATTACCTCCAGGAGAGTAAATCCACTGTGCCGCCTGTTGAGTTTTTTCATCACAGATCTTCTTCGTAATCTCGGGTCGATACTCTGCCGTTGAATGGATCGATGTCGATGATGCCCGACTGCTCTGCCTGAGCGAATAGCAGACTGCCCCCGGTGCTGCCTCCTTCGGGGTAGAAGGTGACTTCGGTTACTTCCTCGATTTCGATTTCTCTATCGGTGCTGTCACGGAAACGCAGCGCTATACCGGAACCATTCCACTGCGCTACAACATTGCTAAGACTGAGTTGCGAGCTATCTGACTCTGTCCCACTTTGCTCACCTCGCTCAACTAGGGGGATCACGTTGAACCTGACTGTGCTCGCCTGGCCGGTGACAACCGCCGTGCGCCGCGCATAGTTAAGCAGCGAATGGGCTTGGCGCAGTTGCGTATTGAAGGTGCGTGCGTCGAAGCCACCGAGATTCGGTACGACGAATATGCTTGCCATGGCGATGATGGCGAGCACCAGAAGAATTTCGAGTAGGGTGAAGCCACGCTGACGCGCTAGCTCGAGTTGGCCTTTGGCTCTGTTGGATGAGGTTCTAGAGCCCGATGTCGGCGTCATCTTCTTCGCCGCCGCTCATGCCGTCGGCTCCATAGGAGAGAAGCGTGAACTCGCGCCCGTTAGATTCGTAGACATAGTCGTTATCCCAGGGGTCGG
Source organism: uncultured Pseudomonadales bacterium (assembly GCA_905478195.1). Lineage (GTDB taxonomy): Bacteria > Pseudomonadota > Gammaproteobacteria > Pseudomonadales > Pseudohongiellaceae > UBA9145. The sequence continues at coordinate 15,873 of CAJQHM010000137.1, read as the reverse complement.
TCGGGACTGCTCTGCGCAGATAGGGGCCATTCCAGGACGCCCTGTCTGTGTCGTTCTCCATGAGGCCCTCCAGGCTATCCGGGTATTCGCCTACATCCAGGCGATAGATATCCAGAGCGGCTTCCAGGGTGGAGATTTCGGTGAGAGCTACATCGCGCATGGCCCCGGCTTGCTGTCTGAACAGGTTCGGCGCGACCATGACCGCCAGCATGGCAATGATGGCCATCACGACGAGTATTTCGATGAGAGTAAAACCCTTGCTGGCCGTTGCGCCGCCGCTCAATGCCCCATTGCTTGTCTGCTTCATGATTACCGCCTGTAATTTTATCGTATCGCCACTAGATGCCTGCGCCTTCGATGAGGTCGGAGGCCATATCGAAACGGTCCAATATGTCTTGATATTCTAACCCGATTTCGGCGTTGAGATTGATGATCTCCGGCCGCAGAACGATGAATAGCTCGCGTCGCTCCGTCGTCTCTTGTTGATAAGAGAACAGTCTGCCCAGTAGCGGCACCCGATTCAAGCCCGGAACACCGCTATTTAGATTTTCGGTATCGGTCTGAATCAGTCCGCCCAGTACGACGTTCTCGCCATCGCGCACCACAACGGTGGTATTGATCTCTTGATTGTTGAACACCGGATTATTGTTAACGCCCGTTGCGCCCCCGTCTACCGAAGAGAGCTCCTGGCGGATAATCAGATTCACTATGCCGTCGTTGTTAATCTGCGGCGTGATCGACAGCACGATACCCGTATCCCGGTACTGAATATTCGTGGTCGAGATACCCGCATTGCCCAGGGACTGACCCTGCTCTACAGGCACCTGTGAGCCTATCTGTATATCACCCTCCTGATTATTGGCTACTGTCAGCGATGGCCTGGCCAGCAGTTGCACATCGTTGTTTATGGCTATGGCATTGAGTGTTGCATCGACTTGAGACGCGCCATCGATGAATGACTTGGTAAACAATAGACCGCCCAGTCCAGATTGCGGCACGAAGCTTGTAGAGGTATCGGTTGAAATAGTATCGACGGCACTGTTAGCCGCGATGCGTGACCAGTCCACACCGAACTTGGTTGCATCGCTGAGAGTAATCTGTGCGATGACCGCATTTATCATTACCTGCAGAGGCACGGCATCGAGCTGGTTGATGGTGGTGAGCAGTTGTCGATAGTCACGCGCGGTGCTTCTAATCAATAAACTATTGGTCGCCTCGTCGGCTACGATCTTCACACGGAGATTTGCCGATACCGCCGTCGTAGTTGCAGTTGCAGCGACGTCATCTGCAACCTCAACTACCTCAACATCAGACGGCGAATTGTCATTGCCGCGATTCGGTATCGCTAGCGCCTCGTTATTGTCGTCATCTTCGAAAACGTTCGAGAGTGTCTCCGCGAGTTCCGTCGCAATCAGGTTGTTGACCTGATACTGAAACAGCTGCTCTACCTGCTCCTGCCCATCGGCGTCCAGAATCTGTATCCAGCGCGATATCTCCTCGAAGCCTCGAGTTGCAGGGGCCGTCACCAGAATCGCATTGATACGCTCGATGCCCCTAACCTGATAGGCCGGGGTAGTGCCTTCGATAAGCAATAGAATCTCAGCTAACTCGTCGGCGACTTCCACCGCGTTGGCGTTAAACAGTTGGTAGAGATGAATCCCCTGATTCTGAAACGGGTCGGCATCGATAAGGAATAGCAGTTCGTTGATGCGCTGCAGCTGGGATTCGCTGCCTGATATCGCCAGAGTGCCATTACCGACGAGGGTTCTCACTTCGCCGTCTGGCGCCAGCAGAGGCTGCACCACCTGCAGGGCTGCCTGCGGTGAGATATAGGTCAGTGGCGTAATCTGCAGGATACGAGCGGCCGTGCCCTGGCCCAGGGTGTCTGGCGTTGCTATCTCGACGGGAAGGGCGCTGCTTATCTTGCGTGCGTTATAGATATTGCCTTCGCGGTTCAAGACTATGCCCGCATCGCGGCTTAACAGCCGAATCAGTGGCCAGATATCGGCCTGTCTAAGGGGACGCGTGGCAGAGGTACGAAGACTGACTTTGTTGTCGATGGTGGGGTCGATAATAATTGAAACATTCAGGGCATCGGCCAACTCTTCCAATACCAGTCGCAGGTCCGCCTGCTCGTAGTTTAGCTCCACCACATCATCGGTAGCGACCTGCTGCGGGTTTGGCACGGACTCTTGCATGCCGTCGTATTGTAAGGCATTGCCGTCTCGGTTGATCTCATCGATGAGAGCCTGCTGCTCTCGCGAGACTTCACTGCCGTCTTCCGGCAATGCCGCAGCCGTGTTACTGATGGCCGTATTACGTGCGTTAGGAGGAGTGCTCGATTGCGCGCCGATATCGGTATCGGATTGAACATCCAGAACCGCACAGGAGGATAGTAAAAAGCCCAACAGAAACACCGCCAGAGGGTTTTTAATTACTAGTAAACGTTGCTTCGACTTCACGATGTTCTCCGAGAATTAAAAATCTACCGAATTCATACTGAATACGGCCGAAAGCATAGTGATGGTGATTCCACCTACCGCTATGGCAAGAATTATTATTAGGGCAGGCTGCAAGGCAGCTACCAGACTGGAAATTTGATTGCGCACCGTGGTGTCGAATGTGGCCGCCGATTTAATCAGTATATTGGCTGTGCGTCCCGACTCTTCGCCGACTGTAACCAGCTGGTGCAGAAGAGTTGGAAATTGATTGGTCTTCTCCAGCGAGACACCAAGGCCGGCGCCGCCCCTAACGTCCTCTTCTACCTGGTGCAGATGGGTAGCGAGTACGGTATTGCCAACAACCTCTCTCGAAACACGAAGCGCACGAATTAAAGGGATACCTGCCCCTAATAGCGCGCCCAGTGTCCGGGCAAAGACCGCGCATTCCTTGTAGAGAATCAGCGTGCCCATCATGGGAAGAGAGAGCAGGAAGCCGTCTTTCTTAAGCTTTGAGGCTGGCTCTTTATCCAGGCGCTTCCAGAAGAAAATAAGTAGCCCAATAAACACCGGAACCAGATAACCATAGCTTTGAATACCACTACTGAGCGAGAGCAGGAAGGCCGCCGAGGCTGGAATCTCAGTCCCCGCGTCTTCGAACATTGCCGCGAACTGAGGCACTACGAAGACGAGTAAGAGAACGACGGAGAGTACGCCGGTAATTAGCAATACGATCGGATAGATCATTGCCGAGATTATGGCCTGTCGCGTTTTCGCACTGGTCTCCAAAAATTCCGCTAGATCGGGTAGAAGCTGATCGAGTATGCCGCCTTCTTCGCCGGCACGTACGATGTTGACGTACATCCTGCTGAATACTCTAGGGTGAGCCTCCATCGACTCGGCCAGACTTCTGCCTTCTTTGACTTCGCGCAGCAGGCTTATCACAAGCTCACGCATCGCCGTCGATTCTGTAATGCCCTCTAACAGGCGTAGCGATCTGTCGATGGGCACGCGTGCCTCGACCAGTGTGCACAGGCCATTGGTAAAATCCAATACGTCCGCCTGAGAGATTCGCCTGCGACGAGTCGTCTGGGAGGCTTCTCTGGTCTCCTGAATCTTTACCGGTGTTAGGTTCTTCCCTTTCAAGATACGCACGGCCTCACGCTCGGTATCTGCACTTAGCTGACCGTTTAGCATCTTGCCCTGGGCATCGAAGGCCTGGTATTTAAAATACAATGCGCTCATATTGCTCTGGTCACCCGCACTACTTCTTCTGGGGTAGTCATTCCATCTGATAATTTCTCCAGGGCATCCTGCCTGAGTGTCTTCATGCCTTCTCTGATTGCTTCGTCGCGAATAATATTCGCGTCTGCGCCGGCCGCGATATGATGACGAATCGCATCGGTCATAATCAGTAGCTCATAAAGACCAACACGGCCCCTGTATCCGGTTTGACCACATCGTTCGCAGCCACTGCCACGACGGATCTCGGCTATGGAATCTATGTCTATCTCTAGCGCCGCCGCCTCATCTATATTGAGAGGGTGCACTTCGGCACAGTCGGTACATACTCTTCTTACTAATCGCTGAGCTTGAATGGCGAGAAGGCTGGAGCTAATCAGATAGCCCTGCACACCCATGTCTTGCAGCCGGGTTACCGCCCCTGCCGCATCGTTTGTATGCAGGGTGGAGAAAACCAGGTGCCCGGTAAGCGCCGATTCGATCGCGATCTCTGCGGTTTCGTGATCGCGAATCTCGCCTATCATAAGAACGTCCGGATCCTGTCTAACGATCGAACGCAAGCCCTGTGCGAAGCTCAGCCCGATACTGGCGTTGGCCTGAATCTGGGTTATGCCATCGAGTTGATACTCGACCGGGTCTTCCACGGTAATTATTTTCTGCGCCTCGCTGTTTATTTTTTCTAATGTTGCATACAGCGTAGTCGTCTTACCACTGCCGGTGGGGCCTGTTATCAACACCATGCCGTGGGGCTGATTGATGATGCCCTGATACTGCTCGAGGATTTTCTCTGGCATGCCTAGTTGTTTTAGACTAACGGCGGTATCGCTTCTGTCCAGGATTCTCAGTACTACGGATTCTCCATGCACTCCTGGCAGGGTTGATACGCGCATATCGAGCTGCTTGTTACCCACCTTGTAATCTATGCGGCCGTCCTGAGGCAGACGCTTCTCGCCGATGTCCAGCTTTGCCATTAGCTTTAAGCGCGAGGCTACCGCGGTGTGAATCTTTATGGGCAGTCGCTCAATTCGTGTCATGATGCCATCGACACGGCAGCGTATGTCGAGGTAGTTCTCGTTCGGTTCGAAGTGTATGTCACTGGCATCGAGATCCAACGCACGAGCAAATAGATGGTTAACCAGCCGAATGATGGGTGCCTCCGATGCCAGATCGGCCAGAGCCTCATCATCGGCGAAGCCGGAAACAAACAGGTCTTCGTCTGTATTCTCAATCTGCGGCGAGAGCTCGGCGCGCCAGTGGCGCATTAGACGGCGCACATCATCCCCGGCACCCACATCAAACTGTATATCTTCATTCAGGATAAAACGTATCTTCGCGCGCAGTTCTATACTCGGCGTCTGTTCACAGATGAGCCGGCCAGACTCTGCAAAATCCTGTGCTGGTGCTATGCCTTCTGGCTCCAGCAATTGACCGAATACAGACAGGGTCATTGCTGACGGATCTCTCTCCTCGAGCATCCCGTCAACACCCTGCTCAGACCTCTCTTCAGATCTGTCCAGGTCGGCTTCTGCTGCTTGATTCACCATCTCGCTCATCTGTTACTCGCGACCTCTGTTACCAGCCCTTCGCTGCGAGCAAATCCAACGACTGTGATAGAACCGCTGTATTGGTTTCGGCTTCGATTCACGGTAAAGCCGGTAACCCAAAGGCGTGGCGCAGAGGTCTCCAGCCTTTCCAGAAACCGAGCTGTGTTCATCTGATCACTTGTGCGAAACGACATCTCTTGACTAATAAGTAGCCAATCGTCGCTTATCAGACGGTCTGCCAGACGCGTTGAGCTCACCGTAATGCCTGTGTCTCGCGCATGCCCTGATAGAGCTCGTTGAATATTTGCCTCGACTATAGGTATAGTCGCGCCAGAGAATAGTTGATTGTGCAATTCATCTATCTGCGATTCGACTTCGACGCGACGCTCGCGCCAGCTCGCGGTGTTCTCGATCAGGCGTTGTTCGCGAGCGATGTCTATCTCAACACCTTCGATGTTGTCCTGTCTCTGGGTATACACTGACTTGATAGCAGGCCAACCACTAGTGCTCAAAAAAATCAGAGCCACTACCGCCGCTAATATCAGAATATTTCTTTCGCGTTGAGATATTTTCATCGTAGCTATGTCTCGATACTTTATACTGACCACTGATTACTCATCGGGAAAATAGCGCACCATATACGCTTCGAAGTTAACGGCGCTAAGTCTTAGATCGATATAGTATCTGTTATTGTTGGTCGCTCTGGAGAAAACGACTTCGGTAAACATCGGGTCTTGCTCCAGGCGCTGCAGAATCGCCTGGGGCTCATTGCTGCTACCCTGGATTTTTATCAAGCCATCGGTCACTTCTAATGAGGTCAGCGTGTCTGGCCGCAGTATGTTCTGCAGCGTGAACATCGCCGCAGCTATTCTTTGTTCGGGGAAATCACTGATAAGCCCCCATTCGTTTTCAAAGCTGACAACCGCGGCTTGGTCCTGCCGGGCATCGCTTGCCATTGCTCTTTGCACCTCTAAGTTTGCAGCAAGGGATCGAAACTCTAAAGATTGCGCAATGAACGGAATCGCTGCGACAAAAAGTATCGCGACGACTGCGGCAGCGGCGGCGATGTATTGCCTGCCCTGCGCCGATCTGCGCGTCACGTTAAGCGCGCCATAAGGAAAGAAACAATATTCCTGATTTGTCTGGGCTTCTAGAAACTGGAAATAATCGGAGGGCTCTCTCAGATCAATTGTTATGGCAGCGTTTTCCAGTTTCTGACTTTCTTGCCACTGTTGCTGAAATACGTCTTGCTGTAGGTCTTGCTTTGGCACGGTAAGCAGAGACTTGAGAATATTGTTTTCGATTAATGCGCTTGTTTCTGTCTTCGCGTCTACATCCCGTATTTTTATTTTTTCTTTGTTTGTATTTTCTGTACTTGTGTTTACCGAATGGGCATTCATGAAACGCGGTTTGACTGCCGCAAGAAAAATGTCTTGTTCAGCAAATGCATCGAATAGTTCCGAGAGAATTGATTCTGTCATCCACAGAGCAAGATGCTCGTCGCCCTTGCTTGCCGATGCGGGATTGATCGCAAGCGACAGCGGTTCTTCGAGGCTGGGCAAAATGCTATCTGCCTGAATCTTTAACGCAGCCACTAAGTTGTCTTTGGCGAGGCCGGGCATCTTCGTGGTCGTTGCAACAAAATAATTCGCCGGCAACAGCAGCAATGCAGCGCAGTCTTTACGTTGTTCGGTACTAAATTCGGTACTATGTCCGGCGAGCAACTGTGCACAGGCTGCTGCGATCGATTTTGCCTCTTTTTGCCCTGGCAGCTGCCTATGCTCTAGCTGCTGCGTCTTTCTGGTTTCGAGGTGGACAATCTTGTCATCGAAAAGCAGGAAGCTGGCATCGACTTTCTTCACCAGATCACGACCCGACGCGCCCTGAAGCAATGCCCGTAGCTGGGGCGGCAGAACAGCGGCTAGTTTTTCTCGCCACTGCGAGTTGTCGATTGCGAAGCTGGGCATAGGGCTCGTTTTTTCTAAAACTTTTAACCGTCAAGTCGGTAAGTGTCGCCTTGGACCGGGGAATGCACCACTTGGGTCGACAGCTAAACTATTGAAAAACATTAAATCTCTGGTGTAAGACTCTTATATCGGCAAAATAGTTCTAAGGCGCAAAATTGTTCGATACCCAGAGATTTCAGGGCATGGGCCGCTAATGGGGCGGTAGGAGCTTTACCGGCAACCGGCAATAAAAAAGGCCACCCCGAGTTAGCTCAGGGTGGCCTTGGTGTTGCTCTCGTTGGCTAGCGCGGAACTTACTCGCCTGAGTTTGAAAGCTGCTGACGCTCTTTTTCTACAAGAAAATCAACAACTTCGAGCATATCTGCCTGTGTGCGAACAGTCTCGCCCGTAGTGACGAGATACTTTCCGTTCACGATCATGTTTGGCGTGCTGCGAATTTCGTAAGCCTGCATGCGCTGCTTCGCCTGATTCACCTTGGTGCGAACGGTAAATGAGTTAAAGGCCTTGCTGAAGTCATCTTCGCTGATGCCGTACTCGGCAAACAGGGCGCCGATCTGGTTTTCGTTCTGCAGTCGGTTGCCTTCGATGTTAATCGCGTTGAAGACAGGCTCATGCACTATATCCAGAGCATCCATGGCTTCGGCCGTGTAGTAAACCTGTGCGTGAACTTCCATGAGGGCGTTCCACATAGCTGGAAAACGAACGAAATCGACATCCTCACCCGCTGTTGCTTCCCAGTTGGCTATTAGCGGCTCGAATCGAAAACAGTGTGAGCAGCCGTACCAGAATGCTTCCAAAACCTCGACCTTGCTGGAATCGTTAGTGTTTACGGGGGCTTGCAGCTCAGTGTAGTGAGTACCTGCTACATACTTCTCAATTTGAGCAAAGCTAGAAAATGCCAGGGGCATTAGCATTACAAAGGTTAAAATCTGCATTGATCGCTTCATTATTTAACTCCGTCTTTTTAACTTTCTAAACTGTCTTTGGCCTGACTTTAGTCTAATTTTAATCTATCTACTCGAGTCTATTGTGTATTCTATTGTCTATTTAAGCCGTTCTTGGGGGCTTGCAGCCACCCAGTTCATTGGAAAAACATTAGCACAGGGCTCTGCTTACCGCTATCTCATTGAGTCCAAACCAGGATCGGTTCGACGTAATTAGTAATTCACGCCTTCTACTGCTAATGCCAGTTTATGCCCTAGTTAAGGCCGGAAACGTAGCTGGCAAGCGCCTCAAGCTCTTTATCCGTAAGGCGTTCAACGATTGTTCGCATCATCGCGCTGCCATCATTCTGCCGGGCTCCAGAGCGAAAGCCTTTGAGCTGCTGCAGAGTATATTCAGGGTGCTGACCACTCAGTGAGGGAAAGCCGGCGGGCGCATTGCCCTTGCCTGTCGGTGAGTGACAGGCGGAGCATGCTGCAACAGCGATCTCGGAGTTTCCTGCCCGATAAAGCCTCTGGGCCAATTCCACAGATTCTGGGTCTGCGCCCTGAATCGTAGTCTGCTGCGAGGCATACCATGCCGCGATGTCTTCCATGTCCTGATCGCTCAGGGAGATTACCATGGCTGCCATGGTGGCATTATTTCTGGCGCCTGATTTGAAATCTTGCAGCTGCTTGACCAAATACCTGGCGCCTTGACCCGCCAGTTTTGGGTTCATCGCCAATTGGCTATTTCCGTCGGCGCCATGACAGGTGGCACACAGAGCAGATTTTGCCTGACCTGCTGCCGCATCGCCCTGGGCGAGGAGTAAATTAGGTAATAAGCCGACAAAGGCGGCTGAAAGTACTGCTATTACAATTTTCTTCATGGGTTTTCCCGGTCACTTCCTACAAATTCAGATAAACTAGCGATTCGGCAATGGAATCAATAAATCGCGGTCGCGAATTATAACGCAAATTACCCACTGACTCTATTTATCCTCGCATTCGTCGATAGAAAGTGATTCCGCGGTGAATGCAGCTAACTTAACAGGATAATGGGGATGCAGGGGCCTTTTCAGATGATGCTTCAGGTAGTGACTAATCGATGAACTATAATCAGGCACAGTTCGTAACCAGCGCGGCAACACTTAGCGCCTGCCCAGACGATAGCCTGGCCGAGGTGGCCTTTGCCGGCCGCTCAAACGCGGGTAAATCCAGCGCTATAAATACAATCACTGGTCAGAATCGACTGGCGCGCATCAGTAAGACGCCTGGGCGAACTCAGCTGATCAACTTCTTCGCACTGGACGAAGGCAGACATCTGGTAGATCTACCCGGCTACGGATTCGCTAAAGTGCCTCTCAAGGTGAAGGACAAATGGCAAAAGGAGTTAGAGCGTTACCTGCGACAACGCGATGCTTTGGTCGGCTTGATTCTACTAAGTGATATTCGTCATCCCTTGAAAGAATTCGATCGCATGATGATCGACTGGGCCGTGCAGTCAAATCTACCCCTGCATCTATTGCTGACCAAGTCAGACAAGCTAAAGAGAGGTGCGGCGCAGAATGTGATGTTGGAGGTGCGCAGGGAGCTTGCGCCGCTAAGCAATGTGTCTGTGCAGTTGTTCTCTTCATTAAAGAACGTTGGCGTTGACGAGGCCAGGGCGACGCTTGACGAATGGCTAGCGGTACCGGCCAATGTTATTGAAGAGATCGGCGAGACCGACGAAGAGAAAGTTTCCGACTAGCGTACCGGCTTACACACTATCGTAAATACAATCTTAAACACTAGCTTGCGCAATTTTAGGACCGCTAGTGCGCCTCGTCCCAGTTATCTCCCACACCAATATCGACAACCAGGGGCACATCCAATGCCGCCGCCGTTGTCATTCTAAACTTCACACCATCGCAGAGAAGGTCGAGATCTTTTTCGCTGACTTCAAAGACCAGCTCATCGTGCACCTGCAATATCATGCGCGCATCGAGTTCGCCCATGGCGAGCCAGTGATCGATATCGATCATCGCTCGCTTGATAATATCCGCCGCGGTTCCCTGCATTGGCGCATTGATAGCGGTACGTTGCGCAGCCTTTCTCAACATGCCGTTGCCTGCATGAATGTCAGGTAGATAGAGTCTGCGACCAAACAAAGTTTCAACATAGCCCTTCTCATCCGCCAAGGCCTGAGTTTCATCCATGTACTTTCTGACACCCGGATATTTTTCGAAATAACGATCGACATACTTCGCGGCCTCACCGCGGCTAATATTAAGCTGGTTGGCAAGGCCAAACGCTGACATGCCATAGATCAGGCCGAAGTTAATTGCTTTTGCACTGCGTCGCTGTTCGGCACTAACTTCCTCGAGGGCAACTGAGAACACATCGGCGGCCGTCGCCTTGTGAACATCTTCTGCACTGGAGAACGCGCGCAGCAAGCCTTCGTCTTGGGACAGGTGCGCCATGATTCTAAGCTCTACCTGAGAATAATCCGCCGCCATCATTTTATTACCGGCATCGCAGACAAAGGCTTGGCGTACCTTGCGCCCCTCGGCTGTACGAATGGGAATATTCTGTAAGTTTGGATCCGTAGAAGACAGGCGCCCGGTAGCCGCTACGGCCTGCTGAAATGAAGAATGAATACGCCCGGTACCCTTGTTGATTTCCAGAGGCAGCTTGTCCGTGTAGGTAGATTTTAATTTGTTCAGGGAGCGATGCTCCAGGATGAGACGCGGCAGCTCATAGTCTTGCGCCAGATCTTGCAACACAGGCTCAGCGGTTGAAGGCTGGCCCGTCTTGGTTTTCTTAAGCACCGGCAGTTCCAGCTTCTCATAGAAAATGCTTTGCAGCTGCTTCGGCGAACCAAGATTGAATTCTTCCCCCGCTATCTCAAAAACTGCTAGCTGCAGTTTCTCCAGTTGCTTGCCCAACTGTTTGCTCTGCTTGGCCAGCGCAATGGAATCGACTTTGATGCCATTGCGTTCAACCGTGCTTAGTACTTCGATAAGTGGCAGTTCATAGTATTGATATAAGCCCAACAGGTGCCCATTGCTGCTTAGATTCTGTTGCAGGGTCGCAGACAGGCGCAGAATGTGGTCGGCTTTCTGTGCGGCATAGGACGCAAAGTCCGCCAGCGCGACTTGTGGCTTGCTTAATTTGCTGCGCCCTTTACCTAACAGGCTGTCGATATCGATAGGCGAAAAATCCAGATAGTTTCTAGCTATATCGGGAAGCAGGTGTTTGCTGGCGACAGAGTTCGCAACATAGGAAGCCAGGTGCACGTCGTTCTTTATCGGCTGCAGCTTGATCTCATAGTTTCCAAGGACATGACAGGCGTGCTTCAGGTCGAAGCCGATTTTTACTATAGAAGGGTTTTCTAAAATTGGCTTCAACTGCGCAAGACACTCTGCCAGATTCAACTGGGCAGGGACATCCTCGTAGTCATGCAGAAACGGAACGTAGAATGCCTTGCCCATGTCGACACACGCGGCGATGCCCAGTATTTCCTGATCAAGGAAGTGTTCCCCTATTGTCTCCAGAGAAATACTAAAACTCTTCGCTACGGATAGTAGATCGACAAGTTTGGTGAAACTTTTCGCGTCCACAACTATCTGATAGTCGATGTCTTCCTCGGCAACCGATACATCAACCTCTTCCGTTGCCGCTTCGTTTGCTGCTGCCGCCTTCGCCTTAGGCGAGCCGGAGACTCCCTGATCCTCTAACTCCTTTATCCACGACTTGAACTCCATTTCTGTAAACAGTTCGTGCAGCTTCTGCTGATCTTCTGCCCCTGCTACCAACTCAGGTATCTTGACGTCCAGCTCTACATCCATCTTGATCGTGGCGAGTTCGTAAGAGAGTCTTAGCAGGTCGATATTCTCGCGCAGCTTCTCGCCGACTTTGCCGCCAATGGCGTCGGCATTTTCAATTATGCCTTCCATGGAGCCGTATTCCTGTAACCACTTAACCGCCGTCTTCGGACCCACGCTAGGTACGCCAGGGATATTGTCTGACTTATCTCCCATGAGAGCGAGGTAGTCGATGATTCTGTCAGGGCCGACGCCGAACTTCACCTCGACAGATTCGGTGTCGAGTAGTTCGTTGGTCATGGTATTGATGAGGGTCACTTTGTCGTTAACCAACTGGGCCAGATCTTTATCTCCTGTAGAGACAAGTGTAGGCATGCCGATCTCGGTGGCTTGTTGTGACAGGGTTCCGATGACATCGTCCGCTTCCACATCGCTGACGATTAACAACGGCAGGCCCATGGCCTCAATGATCTGATGTATGGGTTGTATCTGGGAGCGTAACTCGTCGGGCATAGGTGGACGATGCGCCTTGTACTCGGTATAGATATCGCTGCGAAAGGTTTTGCCCTTGGCATCGAATACGATGGCGATATTGCTGTCCTCATAGCTTTTTATGAGACTGCGTATCATATTGATGACACCCTTGACTGCACCGGTCGGCTGCCCCTTGCTGCTCACAAGTGGAGGCAGTGCATGAAAGGCGCGAAACAGATACGAGGATCCGTCGACGAGAATTAATTGTTTAGGGTCGGCCAACTTAGGTTCCTTCTGCAAAGTTATTTTCTGACTAGTAGATACTCAGTTCGATTATTCGTAAAGGCACTCGTAAAAATCATCGGCAATATTTGCGATGAATTTGCTGTAGCCATTCTCGGACGAAGTCACTGCGTTATCCAAGTTGCTTCCTAAGAGATCAACGACTATCGAATTCAATTCATGGCCACTTAAGACCGTAGCAATCAACTCCTCACTCGAATCGATTTCCAACAGGAGACAAGACGGCTGCCGTTGATTTATGCGTTCTCTCAATTGCACTATTTCACGGATGCCCGGTTGGGTTTCCGGATCGCGCAAGATGACTATATCGTGTTGCAGAGAAAACTGCTGTTCGAAGTATTGATAGGCATTGTGGTAGACCGCGTAGCGAACTGTCGTCGCCGCCTCAAACTTCCTGGCGATCTGTTGGTTTGCTTGGGCTATTTCCGTCTCGAAGTTTTCCAGGTTTTGTCTGTAGTAGATCGCATTGCTCGAATCTATAGCAGAAACCTGCTCGGTGATCTGCGCGGCAATCTTAAGCGCGTTGGAGCTATCCAGCCACAGATGTGCATCGAGCTGCCCTTCGCTAATGTAATGCCGTTGCAAGCCATCTATGTCGATAGCAGTAATCGTCTTTGCCCTGAGTGCGGACTGCAGGAAAAAATCTTGCAGATGTGTTTCAAACGGAGGGCCTATCCATACCGCCAGATCTGCCCTGGCTAGCGCTATACGGTCAGAGGGAGACAGGGAAAAATGATGCGGTGACTGCTGCGGATCTACAATCGAGGATACACTGCCGTGATCCTTTATTACCGCCTGGGCAATCAGCTGCAGTGGTTTAATGGTGGTGACGACGTTTACATCGGCGTAACTTCCTGTGGAAAGCAGGGCAGTTAATAATAGGGTCACATAGGATTTTAACATTGGCTAGCTTCAGGCGTTCCCAAGAAATTCAGCAAAGCGTGTGCCAAAGGAAAGTTTGACAACGATGCTATGATATACCATTGTCCTGCCTGCTCCTACGCGAGTATAAATGCGCAGTAAAGAAAGCGCAGGGCCGCATTTTTAATTGAATTTTTAGGGACTGCTAGCAGTCATTCGAATGGAAAGTTCCGATAACGACAGCAAATCAGCCTTAGAATCTTCTGGAGAGTTTTCTTCAGGCGTTCTGCTTGCGGCAAGATCGATAAATAAGGAATTCGCCGACAAGAAGATACTCGAGAATATCAGCCTCACGATAGAAGAAGGGCAGATTGTCACTCTAATTGGCCCAAACGGGGCCGGTAAGACAACCTTGGTACGGATAGTGCTGGGGCTATTACAACCGGATTCCGGCGCTATCTATCACAGACCAGCCCTGCGCATCGGCTATATGCCACAGAAAGTGCAGGTAGAGCCCACACTGCCCCTGACAGTGAGTCGATTTCTGCAGTTAGCAAATCGGCACGACCGAGAACTGCTAGGCAACACCCTGAACGGCCTTAAGATAAGCCATCTTCAAGACCACCAGCTGACGTCCATTTCCGGTGGTGAGCTGCAGAGGGTGTTGCTAGCACGCGCACTATTGCGCAAACCAGAGCTGCTCATCCTTGACGAACCTGCGCAGGGCGTAGATCTTGGTGGGCAGGCGGAGCTCTATCGTCTCATCAGCGATATAAGCGATAGCCAGGGCTGCGGTGTACTTATGATCTCTCACGACCTTCACCTGGTGATGTCCTCCACCGACGAGGTCATTTGCCTCAATCACCATGTCTGTTGCCACGGCAAGCCCGAACACGTTAGCAATGACCCTGCCTATCTAAATCTATTTGGTGCCAGCGCCTCTGGGGATCTCGCGGTCTACACCCACCACCACGATCATGAACACGGCATCGGTGGTGGCGTAAAGGAGCATCATCATGATTGATTCGATGACGCTTTTCTTCACTACCGATTTTGTACTCTATGCGCTTGCGGCCGGAATCTCTTTGTCGCTAGTGGCTGGTCCGCTTGGCTCATTTATTGTATGGCGCCGTATGTCTTATTTTGGCGATACACTCGCACATTCTGCTTTGCTTGGAATTGCCCTGGGCCTAATTACCGACAGCAATCCGCAGCTGAGTATAATTTTTAGTTGTTTACTCTTCGCTTTTATTTTGACTCTGCTTGACAGGCGCCCGTCACTATCTACCGACGCGCTGCTTGGCATTCTGGCACATAGCAGTCTTGCTCTGGGCATCGTAGTTCTCGCCCTGGCCGACTCGGTTCGGGTTGATCTCGAGGCTTACTTGTTTGGTGCGCTGCTTACCATAGGAAATGCAGATTTAATCTGGATTCTTCTCGTTTCTACTGTGGTTGCAATAGTACTATATTGGTTTTGGAACGATTTCGTATCAATAACAGTTCACTCTGAAATAGCGGAAATTGAAGGCGCAAACGTAAAGCGGCTGAATTTAATACTGGTTTTGCTCATCGCGCTTACAATAGCCGTTTCGATGAAAATCGTTGGGGTATTATTGATTACTTCCTTGCTGATAATCCCGCCTGCAGCAGCACGGTCGCTGGCAAATACGCCCGAGCAGATGGCCGTCAAGGCGAGCCTGGTTGGAAGTGTTTCGGTAGTGCTTGGTCTAATTTCGGCTTTCTATTTTGATGTCCCGGTGGGGCCGTCTATCGTGGTAGTCGCAACGCTAATTTTTTTGCTTTTCTATTTCTATCCGGGCGTTCTAAAAAGTAAAAACTAATCAGTTTTTAGCGTACTAGTTCACGGAATGCTGTCAGCAGATCTCGATCGCGGTGAGGCGCACGCATGACCGCATAATAGTTACCCTCAGGGTCTATCACGGCAATGTGACCACTGTGGGTGATCAGATAATTGTCGTGGTTCATAACATTGTCATCTGCGCCTTGAACATCATTTCCAATATCAGGGCTGGCATGATCGTGGGAGTTCGACGCCTCAGATTCCTCAGTATCTTCAGTATCTTCATAGACGACATACAGCTGCGATGCCAATTGTGAGATCGCCTGTGGGTCGCCGCTCAAGCCAATAAATTCTGTGTTGTAATTGCTTAGATAGGCCGCCATGGTTTCGGGATTGTCTCGCTGCGGGTCTACTGTTACGAGAAACACCCGGGGTTTTACATCGTAAGTGAAATCGAGGGCTGCATAGAATTGACGCAGCTCGGCCATCGTTAAGGGGCAGATATCCGGGCAATTGG
>CAJQHM010000136.1 GCA_905478195.1 uncultured Pseudomonadales bacterium | reverse complement strand
AAGGCTACCGATCTGTAGATAGCATTGCGCGCATCTTCAGAGAAACCCATCTCATCTATATGGTCGCTGGCCAGCCACTCCCACAACACCTCGCCATCCCAGGAGACCTCATACAGGTAATCGTCTTCCACTCGCTTGTCAGACACAGCAGGGTTTATTAGATTCTTGTTACCGAGAATCAAGGTGTTGCCGCTGGATGACTGAGGGATTAGTTCCGGCGAATAATAGCCAACGGGATTACCCGTGCGCTGCCAGTCATGATGCTGACGCGCTGCCCAGACTGCAGAGGCATCGTCGTCTTGCTCCGCTTCATCATCACTTGTTGGAGCCGCCAGCATGTCGAGGCGATCGAAGCGCCATACTTCTTCACCTTCCCAGTTATACTCAATCAGTGCGATAGATTCCTGGTAGGGAGCACGATATTCACTCCCGCCCATCACATAGCCATCGGGAAACATGCGAAAAGGGCCCATGCCTGCAAGCCCAGGCCAGCGCCGGACTATATTTCCATTCATGTCGATCAGGACAGCCCCATCACCGTCTGCGGCATCGAGCAGCGTGAAGCCACTCCAGGTCTTATCGGGTTGATAGATCGTCGTCCCGGTGGGATATACGGATACCACGGCATTGATCAGAGGAGAAGCAAATCCAATCATTGCCGCAGCCACTACAAATATCTTTAGTTGGCGTCGAGGCATTTCGAACTCCTTATTCAGTTATTCTAATTTTTGGCTATTCGGTCTAAAAACGTCATCTGCTCATTGGATATGACATGGGGTCAACACCCAGTCGAGCTATATCACTTGAATTTTACGACGAAACCAAGATAACAGGCTCTCGGCAATCATTGTATGGGTAAGGGAATCCATGTGTTTATGTACAGGAAAGTTCTGCATATCCAGACCTTCACATCCAGAAAAGATGCGGAATATAGACATTGGGAACGCAGTCGCACAGCATTGGTATCACTGCTTATTAAAACAAGGCTTGGAAAACCATAGAGAGAGGATGCAACGATGAGACTAAATAATTGGATAAACGCCACGCTCTTGAGCCTAGTGCTACAGACCTCCCTCGGCAGTGTCGCCGAGGACGCCTCTGCCACCGCCGCCCCGACGATCAACACTCCCATTCTCACCCTCCTAGAAAACCCCGTTGCCAGAGCGATAGTGGAGAAACACCTGCCTAATTTAGTGAAGGCACTCGATGAAGACTACGATGCGGCGGACTTTCTTGGAGACTCGTCACTAAAAGAGCTCCCCATAGACGATAATCACGTCATAGGCTTCGACGAAGACTTACTCCTCACCTTGGAGAGAGAGCTAAATGGCGCAGCTGCCGGTTAGTTGGAATCCGACATACTGCGATTTCTGTAGAGATTATTGTGCAGGCGACCCATAAATTGATCGACTTGCTCTAGCTTCACCGCGTCGAATAGCGTGTCCATCTCCATTCTCGCGTGCATGAATGATGCACTCTGTTTCTGGATCAGCTCATCCACGCTAACCGCATTCATGCTCCCGGCGTCATCCTGAGCCATGCGAATATGTTTGACGATAGTATCGAGAACGAGATCCTTGTCAGCTTCCGTAAGGCTGCCTGTAGTACGAGACAGCTCATCGGCATAACCGTTCTTCAACTGCGCATCGGTAGGCCCGCTCTGCTGCGCATCTATTACACCCAGCTCGGCGGCAGACAGCAATGGTTCAAGACGCGAGCGAATATACTCATAGCCGCTAATCGCCAGCAGCTCCGTGCTGCTGGCCTGGCTCTGCGCAACTCGCAGACTCAGCTCTGCGCGCTCGCTCAACACCTCTATCAATGCCGCTTCAACCTGATTGCGTTTGATGGGCTGCGTCGCAAGGCTCTGAAGAAATTCACCATATTGTACATCCATCTGTACACGCGCTGTCTGTTCAAATTGCGTCCCCGCCTGACTGCGCAGAATCATATCGCGCACCGATTGCGGCACTCCGGTGTCCGTGCTCGTGCCCTGAGCGAGACTCGTACTCGCACAGAAAAGCGCCATAAGCGAAACCAAAGAAAGTGGCAGAGTTCTTTTCATAAGTAGATAAAACATAATGATCCCATTCATTAAAGTCTAGATTAGTTATTCAGTGGCTTTACAAAACTAAGGACAAAGCGATCTGTCTGCCCTTTTATATCGGAGTCGAAGACGATCATAGAACGATCGTCATTAGGATTTCGAAGCGCATCACTACTCTCTGCGAATTGAAATCCGACACTCTCAACTTCGCTGCGCGCTAAAGACTCCACCATTCGATGCAGGTCGAACACGTCCTCACTATCCATGGCTGCCTCGCCCGCATGCTCAACCACAACGAAGCGAGAGCCGGGCTTTAAAGCCTGATAGATCTGATCCAGAAAATAATTCGCGTTCGCGGGTCTGCCTACGGGCACATACTTTTCGCCGTTATACCGTTTCGGAATTACATAGATGTCATGTAGCGCCATCACTATGATAGCCCCATCCAATGTCTCTGTCCCTAGATCGAGATTGATGCCGCTGCGGGTATGGCGCAGAATGTTTCCCGGATCTCGGCTATCGAAGCGGTCTGTAAGACCATTAATACCCCAGGCTTCGAACCCGTCGTTGTTGTGCAGCCAGGCCTCACCCTCGCTGCCGACGACGCTGGCAAGCAACTCACTGTAGTAACCACCGCTACCGAAAATATCGACGACCTTGGCGCCAGGTTCTAAATGCAACAGGGGAATCACCGCCTCGGGTCTGCTACGACTGTCTCTGGCAATATCGGCCTGCAGCCTGCCCTCCTTGCTCATCGCCGCAAGAACCGCCGCTTCGTCTATCTCGGCGGCACATAGCAAAGGGGCGCTTAGCACAGTCGAAGCCAGAATCAGTACAGACCAAAGTTGTCGCTTAGCACAATACATAACTGCTGATGTTCCTAGTCCTCGTCGCGTAGTTCGAATCGAATATTCAAATACACTATAGAATCGGTTTGCTTGATACCGTGGGGCACGCCCGGCGGGACGAAGACAACATCTCCAGCCTTAATCAAGCGTTCGTGGCCACCGCGAATCCCGCTTCCCCTATACTCACCTGGGCTGGAGCCGGCTTCCTGATCTATCAGCTCACCACCGGTAGCGACGATGCCCGAGCCTTCGCGTATTACCCATATCTCGCTGATGCGCCCGTGTTGCAGCGCCGTCTCGGCACCTTTGATATGCCTGACATTGACACTAAAAATTCCGCCTTCGAGCATGCGCTTGGTCGCGATACCTGCGTCCTTCAGATGCGCAGCCGCAGCTTCAAGCTCGGACAGCGACATATCGGCAGCGCTGTCCTTCGGCGCTAATGGCGCACCGGCGACCTGTCCATAGGCCTGGCCTGAGAGCAGCGCAAACAGTAGTAACGAGCATCGAAAAGACTTCATGGCCTTGCCCCGTATTCGCTTAAGTTCAAGCCAGTCTACTCCACGATTCTAAACGGGTGCAAATTGGCCGTTAGAACCCAGTGTGCGCCTAATCATCAACAGTCCCGCAACCTGCACGGCAACCGCAAGCAGAATGACCAGTGCTGAGCCGGAGATACCTGCTACGACGAAGGATCCTAGACTAATTACGCCATTGAACAGTGCATAGGGTAGCTGTGTTCTAAAATGATCTATCTGCGGGCAGCTCGCGCCTGTCGAGGAGAGGATTGTCGTTTCGGAAATCGGCGAGCTGTGATCACCAAACAGGCCGCCGGACAACACGGCGCCTATGCAGACATGCAGCGGTGCGTCGATAGCCACAGCCGTGGGAATTACCAGAGGCAACATGATAGCGAAGGTACCCCAGGACGAGCCCGTTGCGAATGAGATGATCGCAGACAATATAAAGACAACCGCAGGCAATAACCAATGGGGCAAGCCCGCCTGTGCAACGGCGGCGATATACTCCGCTGCACCTAACATTCTGCCTATGTCGCTCAAGGCCCAGGCAAGCAGCAAGGTGACAGCAACGAGGGTCATTCCCGTCATGCCCTTGAGATAGACCTCTACACTGCTTAGCACTTCACGCACCTTGAGCATGGCCATGAGCACAATCAAGAGAGTTGCCGCTGCCAGATAGGCCGTAGAAAGGCCTGCCCTGAAATCTGTGCCAGATACCTGCGCGAACGGAAAGCCCAGGGGTACCAGCATTATTGCTAGCACTGTCGCTAGCACCAACAAGGGCGCCCACACCAGTACGGGCCTGGCATTTAGATGCGTGAACGCCTGATACTGGGCCTCTGTCTTTTCCTCTTCTTTATCCTCTTCCTCTTCATTATTCTCTGCCCCTAACCTTACTTCGGCGGCAGTCGTCGCCGACTCTATTCTCCCCTGCTCCGCGGCATGCTCGGCCTTCGCCATCGCGCCAAAGTCAAAACGCAGCAGGGTGAGCAGCGGCACCATCATTACCGCCAGCCAGGCATAGAACTGGAAGGGAATCGTGCGCACGAAGGCGGTAAACTCACTCTCATCGATACCGAGCGCGGCATATTCCTGATAGATAAGACTCATTATGTACACGCCCCAACCGATGAAAGGCACCAGAATGGCAACCGGTGACGAGGTGGAGTCGATGATAAACGCCAGTTTCTGTCTGGAGATCTTCAGCCTGTCCATTAACGGTCTGAACACCGGGCCAACTATCAGGGGCGTACCGAGGTCGGAAAAGAATATCGCAATACCACCAAACCAGGCCGCAATCTGAGCCTGCAACTTCGACTTCACCCAGCGATTAATCGAGGCGGCGAAGGCAGTACCACCACCGCTGTGCTCCACCAGAGCCACGAAGCCGCCGATAAACGCTAGCAAGATCAATACGCCAGCGTTATAGCTATCGGTAAGTTCCGGTATCAGATGTTCCTTCACCATGATCCCCGCTCCCGCTAGGGGGTTCGGTCCGTTCAGCATTAATACGCCGACGAACACGCCGCTGAACAAGCCTACGATTACATTGCGCGTATAAAGCGAGAGGCTAAGGGCCAGAGCGATGGGTATTAACGAGCTGATGTCGGCAGAAGGCATTTGATAGTTTCACCCTACTGGGTATAGACGGCCGGTGACGACCTCATGGAACGATATAAAAAGGGGCAGGACCAGTATAAACAAGCGACCTGCTCCCATGTTTCAATTGTGATGCTTCGACTACTGCCGAGTACCGGTCACGGCAAAGTCACCAAAATCACTGGCAAATGCGCCATTCAGGGAATTGCCCTCTATAACACCGCTAAAGCTCAATCGTAGAAATTGCCCACCCGCATCAACCTCAAGAACAAAGCTAACTTCGTTGCCTTCTACGACGATGCCATCCACAATCTGATCGCCCATTTCGCTGGCCATTACACCAGTACCATCATCGGCGATAGTCCAAACCGAAGCCTGATCCCCCAGCGGGCTCGTTGCCATGGTGTCCCAAGTGCCTACGAAGGGATTGCCGCTGCCCGTGGCGCAGGCAGTCAAAGCCACTAAAAATATTGCAGCGACTGTATTTCTAATTATTCTTAACATAGCTAACTCCCTTATTTTTGAATTGGCTTCACGCCATCATTTCTAATTTTTTATAGCTGTCATTAGCGTGTCAGAGGGCCCTGCGGTTTGAAATGAATAGTTGGCTGAGAATAGCCCGGGGGTGGTGCCGACAAGCGCGGCCAAGAAGACCCACCTTTATCAATCTGTCGAATACCGGCATTGGCGATCGGATCATTCTGCCGCATCAGATAAACATATCTTTCTCTGGCCACCGCAACCGCGTCAAGGTACGCAAGCTGCAGCTCACCAATTGCCTGCAACTGCATGGACAATGACTGGTGCTCGCTGGCTAGCGCTATCATTTCCTGCTGAAGCAGCTCGATCGACCCTGCAGCCTTCTCCCGAACTGCTCTCTCTGTTCGCTCCTCCGGCGAGATAAAGGCATCGCGAATACGAGCAAACAGACCTGTTCTCGCGGTTCCCTGCGCCATCTCGTCGGCAACTTCCTGCCGGTATCTTCCCCAAAATGCGGGCTCACAAGCATGCCGATAGCTGCCAGGCTGCCCATCGACTTTAGGTTTGCAGTCTACATCTAGGTCGTTCGAGCTATTTAGCGTATTAAACAAGGCATAGAGCGCAATTTCATTCTGCTCAAGCTGCTGTAGAAGCAGCTCTGGCGTCATTGCCAGCACCTGGGCTTCGTTCTGTTCTTTCTGCGAGATAACACCCTCTAGCTCAGCGCCCGACCCGGGCTCAGAGCTAGATGACTGTGCATAAACTGGCATGGAAAAGGAAAAACCGACCAAGGCCATTGCCACTATCAATTGATTTGCTCGAATAAACAGGCTCTGGCTCATTATTACTCAGCTCGGTAACTGTTTAAGTAAAGTTGAACACCAGTATAGCCCTAACTATACAGCTATGCAGCATGAGCAAGGGCCCGCATGTCGAGAATCGATAGCCTGGAACTGATGACCTAGAACTGATAGTTCAGCGAGAGCTGCGCTGTCCGGTCCTGGGTATTGAAGCCATCCACGACCTGATAGTCCTTATCCAGCAGATTACCGATGCGCAGTCGCAGCTCAAAGTCCTCGCTCAACTGGTAGCCGGCAATGACATTGAGCACGCCGAAGCCACCCACTTTCGAGTTACCGAAGCTGACCGGATCGATATCCAGATGCTCGCCCTGCGCTAACAGATTCAGGGTCAGATCGAGCACCCCAAAGTCGCGGGCCAGATTAATCGATAGCGTCTGCTCTGGCCGCCGCAGCAGGCCTACTCCGGTGCTGCGATTCTCGTGCTCTAACAGGGTTAATGCTGCATCCAGCCCCCATCCCGAAACGCTGGTGCTAACCGTTGCTTCAAGGCCATCGATGCGCGCCTGTTGAATATTCGCCAGAGAAGTAAAGCTGGCATCGGTGGCAATCAGGTCATCGATGTCATTACGAAAGATATTCAGCTGCCAGCTCGCACCCAGGGCCGAAGCCTGCAGGCCAAGCTCAAGACTCTGCGCTGTCTCTGGATCGAGATTCGGATTAGCGAAGAAGAAGAAGGCCGGAAAATCCACATACAGATCGATCAGATTCGGCGCCTTGAAGGCCGTGCCATAACTCACCCACGCACGAACCGAATCCGTAAGATCGCGACCGATAGCGACACTACCGGTGCTGTGATCACCGAAACGTTCGTTGTCGTCGTTGCGCAGCGAGAGCGTAAAATCCAATGCAGCGCCTTCGTGAATATACACGCCAAACACGCCATCGTTATCACGCGAGGTATCGGTCTGCAGCGCACCGAAGGTTGCGTAACGCAGTTCCTGCTCCTGACGATCGACGCCAAAGGACAGCAGGTTTCTAGCATCGAAGCTGTAATTGTTCTGCCAGCTAAGCCTTCTGTTCTCGCTAGCGCTGTTGGTTAGTCCGAAAGAACCCGCATCAGCATTGTCTTCCTTAAACTGCTCAATAATCAGGCTAGAATCCCAGCTCTCCGAAAGTGCCGCCGTCAGTGCGGTACTAAATTGCTGGCTATCGGTATTTACCACGCCATCGTCGTAATCCGATCGCGCATCGAAGCTGGAATAGGTAGAGGAAAGACTGAAGCGTTCACCGAACTGATGTGTCAGGGACAGGGAATATGAATCATTTTCATAACCATCATCATCTGCGCTTCCACGCTCACTAAAATCGATACCATCGGTCTGCTGCCTGGAGACATTCAACGACAAGGCCGTATTCCTCATTCGACCCTGTAGGCCCAGGTTGGCATCGCTGCTGTTTTGCGTGCCTGCCATCACCTTCAATGAACCATTGAAGTCCTCACCGACCTGCGGCTTTGTAATGATGTTCAGCACACCGCCTATGGCCTCAGAACCATAGACACTAGAGCGTGGTCCACGCACAATCTCGACACGCTCTATCTGATTCAGGGGGATAAATTCCAGACGACCGGCAGGCCCGGTACTGGTAGTCATCTGCACCCCATCGACCAAGATCAGGGTATGGTCAGATTCGGTTCCGCGCAGAAACAGACTAGTCTGTGCACCCAGTCCACCCGCTGGCGAGAACTGCATACCCGGAACGCCAGCTAATAATTCAGCAAGATTTTGCGCAGAAGAGCGCCTGATACGATCCTTGTCTATGACGGTAGTAGCGGCCAAGACAGTGCCTATGCTCTGCTCCACCCGATTAGCCGCCACTATAATTTCTTCTGGGCCTGTACCGCGCGGTGTCTGTGCTTGAGCTAGAGACGCGCTCAAACAAACGCCCACTACGAGGGATGAGTTTTTTAGTAGTTTCATTAATAGTTCCTCGATGAAAATAAAATTTCATGAGGGAGAGACAAGAAGTAGAGGGCAGTATGCCTAGGCAAGAAACCAACTACCGATGAGCCCTCCGCTGCATCGTTATCATCACCGCATAGCGATGACGTAGTCTGTTTCAGGCCGGTATCGGACTCACCTATTCGAAGCGACTAACGCTCGAACAAACTCACCGTTGCGGGGGCAGTGTCGGATTCGAACCGAACTTCCCGTTTACCCAATGCAGAATCACTTCCACAATTGGCACCTGACGCAGGTCGCATCACTGTAGGGCATACGCGGGGGAAGGGTCAAGCCTTGCTTCACAGGATACGCAGATACACGCCCATTACTTCATGGGCTGGTAATTTAGATGCTTTCCTACAGATGAAATTAAAATACCATATTAGGTATGTAGACTATTTTTAGTGTGAGTACAATCTACAGACCCAAAAGAGCATCTAGGAGCCTTCCAAAGCGCCAATAAATGTTCTAAAAAATATGGAACATGGAAAGACATCGTCAGTATTTTTGGCCCACAGGGCCTGAGAGTAATCAAGGCACTCTGAGTCCTTAAATCTTATATTTCCATTTTACTGTGCCGCGAGCCAGTCGTCATTGGATACATCGGCGAAGAGTGGCGAAGACAAAAACCGCTCACCTGTATCAAGCAGCATAACCACAAATGTTTTTCCGACCGGAGCTGATTTGGCGAGTTTTTGCGCCGCCGCCATGGTGCCGCCGGCGGAGATTCCACAAAATATCCCCTCCTTTGAGGCCAGTTGCTGAGCCGTTTCTATCGCCTCCTAATCTGACACCTGAACCAGTTCATCCACTACAGACTTATCTAACACGCCGGGTATAAAAAACGGTGTATGGAAAATATGAGTACTTCTGGGTATGTAAAACTGCCTAAATACCAACCGTTTAAAAATTGATATACTCAAGCATACTCACAAATTCTTACCTATTACAGATAAAAGCGGATAATTTCATTTTTAAACCACAAAAAATAATTGTGTTTTCCTACAAAAACAATCTAAGAAGTTGATAATAAAGGAAGTGGCGTCCCCTAGGGGTTTCGAACCCTTAGGGATACCTTTTACCGCGCATACCATAGCCAAAGCGAAGCCAGTATTACCAGAAGCCGCTTGATGACTGTTTGCCGTGGCTTCAGCGCTCCCTTTATTCTCTGCATCATCAATGACCGCGATTACCAACCTGTCCTTCACCGAGGCTAGCGGATTGAATGCTTTCAATTTAGCATAGACATGCTGATTGGCCGGCGCCAATCGCTGTAGTTTCACAACTGGTATATTACCGATTGTCTCAAGAATATGATTATAAATTATCGCTTATCATTTACTCTGCAAAGGCACAGTAGCCTATCGTTAAAACAGGAGCCGACAACGACTAGCGCTCACATCTCTGAAGCCTGTAGCTTAGTCGTCCGACCTGGCTCGCAATATTCGATTCCAGATAGTCTTGTCCGTAGTTTCGATAAGCTCGCGCAGCAGTAGGCGAAAGTTTAAATTACTCTGCGCCTCCTTCTCGATCTTATCGATGTATTCGACTCCGTGAAGTTCTACCAACTCTTCCAGGGGCCCCTCTGCAAGACTCTGAATGACACTATCGGAAGTTGTGGTAGAGATGATCTGCAGCATGGCTGCCCAGTTCAGATCCGGGAAGTCCATTTCCATATCCGCGAATTTTTCGATCGCCCAATAACAAGGATGGTGCTCGTCATTAGCGCCGTCGCTATCGTGAACTTCAATGTAGGCATCGACCCACGCGTTGAATTCTTCCATTTCCATGCTGCAATATCTCTTTTAAATTGTCTTGCTAACCTATTCTGTGCAGAGCACAGATTTTGTTACCGGATGGATCGCGCAAGTAAGCAAGATACAGCGAACCGGTTGTTCCCTCTCTCGCTCCGGGTGGATCCTCGCAGTCTGTCCCGCCATTTGCCAAACCGGCTGCGTGCCAGGCATCTGCCGCGTCCGTGCTAGCGGCACTGAAACCGAGAGTGCTGCCATTACCCGCGCATGCAGGCTCGCCATCTATGGGCTTGCTGATAGAGAAAATACCGGTCTTCGTCATCCAGAACAAGCGGCCCTTATCATCAATAACACCAGGCTCATAGCCTAGCGCACCCAATATGGCATCATAGAATGCCTTCGATTTTTCGATGTCATCGGCACCGAGCATACGTGACTAAACATGTGTTGTTCCTTAATTTACGATTGAGTTACTACCAACGAAGATATACCGCTGAATAGGCATAGAATCATACCTAGCCAAAAGCCTGTCAGCCAGTAATCACTGTAAATTGTTTGGCAATGGCGACTGGAAAAGCCTGCCTGCCACTAGTCTGTCAGCTGGGGAAGCTGCTGCAGAAACTCATCGATATTACGCAGACAACGCAGGTCGAAAAATAGCTGGCCGTCCGAAACGCGCCCTACCACCGGCTTGGGCAATGAACGAAACCCCAGAGACAGCCGTTGCAACGCCTCGTCGGTCTTGCCCTTCTCGGCAATGGGCGTAAGACAGAGCGCGCGACTCTCCATTAGATCCAGGGGTAATGCACCACTGCCAATCTGACTCTTACAGGCCTGCACCGCCGCCGTCGCCCTGCCCTTCAGGCGCTCAGCTACCGGGCCTAGCACCGCTGTCGCAACTTCTTCTATCTCCGCTAGCGGCCGCGCCAGATCGGCTAGCATGGGCAGCCGGGAATCGAGTCGCTGTGGGTCTTTATAGATATTGATCACCGCCAATAATGCCGCCATGGTGATCTTGTCTACCCGCAGCGCACGCTTGAGAGGATTACGCTTCACGCGCTCAATCAGATCGCGCCTGCCCACGATAATACCCGCCTGAGGCCCCCCCAGCAGCTTATCGCCGCTGAAGGTAATCAAATCCGCACCCATGTCGATGCTGTCCTTCACCGTCGGCTCATGGGGCAGATTGAACTGCCGCAAGTCAACCAATGAGCCACTACCGAGATCCGAAACAAAGGGAATATCCCTCTCTCTGGCCAGCTCGCTCAGATCCGATTCGGCAACGGAATTGGTGAAACCTCTAATCTCATAGTTACTGGTATGCACCTTCATCAAGAGGCCAGTATCGTCATTTATCGCCTCTGCATAATCCTTCAGGTGAGTTCGGTTAGTCGTACCCACTTCCCGCAGCTTGCAGCTAGCGCTGGCCATAACATCGGGTATGCGAAAGGCACCGCCTATCTCCACCAGTTCGCCACGAGAAATGATGACTTCCTTATGCAAAGCCAGCGTGTTCAATACCAGTAACACGGCGGCGGCATTGTTATTAACCACCGTCGCCGCCTCCGCCCCCGTCATCTCGCAGATCGCCTGCTCCAGATGAGAATCTCTATCGCCGCGCTTTCCAGTGTGTAAATCGTATTCCAGATTGGTCGCATTCGTCGCGGCCGTCACCATGGCCTCCACCGCCTCGGCTGGAAGGCTGGCGCGACCGAGGTTGGTGTGTACCACCGTGCCCGTCAGATTGAACACCGGTATCAGGGAGCTGGAATATTGAGCCTGAACGGCCGCGGATATCTTCCCACAGAACGCATCAAAAAAATCAGTAGACGATAGCCAGGCTATAGACTCATCATCGCCACCAAGTATGGCCTCCCGCAGGTCAGCAATCTGACGTCTGCCTTCATCCTTTATACTTTTCTGGCCGAACTTGTCGATTTGTGATGACAAATTTTTCGACTGCAATAATTTATCTATTGCGGGAAGGTTTTTAAGTAGATTTACGCTCGAATTCATGGTTTTACTGCACATTCAGATTAGACTACGCGAGAAACGGCGATATCAATCTACGGAAATTTTACGTCAAGCGCAATCGCAACACACTCTCTGCCATGCATTTGATGTATATCTTGCCATAGTCTACGAGCCAATATTAAACTGAACTTCAGGCTGTTAGAGTAAATTTGATTGTGAGGGTAATACTGTGATTGAGCCAATTTTAAAAAATAATCATAGATATTTTTTTAGCCAAGGAAAACGAAGTGAGTATTAAAACGTCAATTGCGGCAACCCAAAATCATTTAGTCAAAGTGAACCCATAGAAAATGTCCAAGAATCAACAAATTTTGGTTACAAACCATTTCCACCCAGAAACAATTGACCTATTGGATAAGAAGTTCTCCACGCACCACCTTTGGAAGCTGGCAGACAAAGACAAGCTCGATTTGATTTCTAGCCTCCAGGGAAAATGTCAGGCTGTAGCCACCGCATCCTGGGTTTGCGATGAAGCGATCTACAAACTGACGTCACTACAATTAATATCCTGTTTCGGGGTTGGGGTTGACGCAATCGACTTTAACAAGACTAAGGAAATGCAAGTTCGTGTTACTAACACACCCGATGTACTGAATGACTCGGTGGCGGATATAGCTATAGCCCTGATCTTGGCATGTACGCGCAATCTAGTGAGTGCTGACAAATTCGTCCGCTCCAAAAAATGGCAGGCGGGCCCCTTGCCTTTTGGCCAAAGCATAAGGAACAAGACCCTGGGCATTGCGGGCTTCGGAAGAATCGGCGAAGAAATAGCCAAGCGCGCAGAAACATTCGGACTAAAGATTGCTTACCACAACCGAAACCCTAAAGACGTGCCATTCACCTACCATGGGAGTATCACCGAATTGGCAGCAGCCTCGGACATTCTTCTGTGTATGCTGCCCGGTGGCAAAGACACCAAAAATGCCATCAATGCGCCAGTGCTAAAGGAGTTAGGCCCTACTGGAACCTTTATTAACGTTGGTCGCGGCTCCAGCGTCGATGAAGACGCACTAGTGCTTGCCTTACAGCAGCGGCAGATCCAGGCGGCCGGCCTGGATGTCTATGCCGACGAACCTAACGTCCCCGAGGCGCTGCTAGCGATGGATAACGTAGTGCTGCTACCCCACATTGGCAGTGCTACCGTTGAAACCAGAAGAGCGATGGGCCAACTGGTAATCGATAATATTGAGGCGTTCTTCGCTGACAAGCCACTTCTTACCGAGGTGGTCTAAGGTGTATCTGCAGGAGAACGTAGAGACCTACTGCCCCTATTGCGGCGAGGCCATCCAGCTGCTTGTAGATTGCTCGATTCCCGAGCAAGAATACATCGAGGACTGTCAGGTCTGTTGCCGCCCCATACAGATTAGGGCGGAGGTAGATTCTGCAGGCATTCCCGCCATCACGGTGAACAACGAAACTGAATAACAGAAAAGTGGACTTCCCAGGGTTTGCTAGACACCAAATAGCGTTAAAATGTA
>CAJQHM010000135.1 GCA_905478195.1 uncultured Pseudomonadales bacterium | reverse complement strand
CTGTTCACAAGAATGATCTTTCGGCATCTTCCGTCAGTTCTAGATGAAGCCCAAGATCAGGTGAGCTCTAATAGAAGAAGATCACATGCCCACGCTCCCGCCAAACCCAATCAATTCGCCAGCCTCTCTAAAGCCCTGGAAGTACATCTACCTGCTTGTTCTCGTTTTTGCTGTCACAGTAATAAGCACGCTGCATCTCTTCTCGGCCTACTATTCAAGCTAAACCATGCATCCTCTAGACTGGTTAATAGTACTTTCCTACCTTGCTTACGTAATCTGGCATGGCTTGAAGTTAAGCCGTGGCTCATTAGATTCGGAAAGCTTCTTTCTCGCGGGTAGAAGTTTGCCTTGGTGGGCTGTTGGTCTATCGGTCATGGCTACACAGATGTCAGCAATTACTCTTATAGGAACTACCGGGCAAGCTTACGAAGATGGCATGCGCTTCATTCAGTTCTACTTTGGCTTACCACTGGCCATGATCATTCTGTGTGTTACGGCGGTACCATTTTTCTATCGTGCTAAAGTGTTCACCGCGTATGAATATCTGGAACGACGCTTCGATTCCCGCACGCGCACATTAACCAGTTTCTTTTTTTTGATCTCACGGGGATTGGGAGTTGGTGTTATTATTGCCGCTCCCGCAGTGGTTCTGTCCATAGTGCTGGGTTGGGGGGAGTTGATTACGATCTTTGTTATTGGTCTCTCCACGACTTTCTACACGATGATGGGGGGCGTGCAAGCCGTAACTTGGACCGATGTGAAGCAGATGGCAATCATAATGGTCGGCTTGGTGATCTGTGTGCTTGTTATACTTCAAGCTTTGCCCGAAGATGTATCGTTGAAAGACGCCCTTTTTGTCGCAGGTGCAGCAGGCAAGTTGGAGACAATCGACTTCACCTTTGATTTGACTGAGCGCTATACCTTTTGGTCCGGCACAATTGCCGCTTTGTTTCTATTTCTTTCCTATTTCGGCTGTGACCAATCTCAGGTGCAGCGCTACTTAACAGCTCGTTCTGAAGATGAAAGCCGCACCTCCCTGCTTATGTCAGCGTTTCTCAAAATTCCTCTGCAGTTCCTCATTCTATTTATCGGCATACTCGTATTTGTTTTTTATCAGTTTGCTCAGCCGCCAATGGTGTTCAATCAGCTTGCCCAACAACAAGCTGCTGATGCCAATCCAGCTGTTCATCAGCAAATTCAAAGTGAGTTTACGGGTGTTCATGAGCAACGACGTCTAGCCGCGCTCAATTTTATAGAAGCAAGAAATACAGATCTGGAAGCCACCACACGAGCAAGCTATGTGGATGCGAATGCTGAATTTAGTGCGTCTCGGCGTGAGGCTACAGAATTTGTCAGACAAACCAACGATGATGCTTCGTTCAATGATGTGAACTATGTGTTTCCCACGTTTGTCTTACAGAACATGCCCTTGGGAGTTGTGGGATTAATAGTAGCGGCAATACTTGCTGCAGCCATGTCTAGTGTTGCAGCGGAGCTAAACTCTCTCGCCACTACATCTACTATGGATTTCTATCGACAACATATTAACCCCGATAGCACTGAAAAAGAGCTGCTCAGATTCGGCCGAATCGCTACATTGTTATGGGGTCTATTTGCCTGTGTCGTAGCTACCTTTGTTACCAATTTGGGCTCCTTAATTGAAGTGGTGAACACCTTCGGTTCGTTTTTTTACGGTTCCTTGCTGGGGGTCTTCGTGTTAGCTTTTGTTGTTCCGTCGGCAAAATCTGCGGGTGCATTCTATGGGCTATTATTCGGCATGGTTTCGGTCTGGATCGCGAGCTATTTTTCCGATATTGCGTTTCTCTGGTTCAATGTTGTGGGCTGTTTGGTTACTGTCACAGCTGGCTATTTGATAAGTGCTTTTTCAAAAGAGGGTGTTTAATGCATCGTGCTTTTAAGTTTACCTTGTTATCAGTGGCGCTGTGTGTAGGCGCGTGGATACCGGCTGGTGCGCAAGTGAGTGCGATCTATGACCAGGGCAATAATGCCTTGATCAGGCAGCTAGAGCGGCTACAAACTACCGCGTCAGTTCTACACACAGGGGCTCATCCTGATGATGAGGATTCAGCCCTGGTTGCGTATCACGCCAGGGGTTTGAATGCGCGCACGGCTTATCTGTCGCTTACTCGAGGGTCCGGTGGGCAAAATATTATCGGCGCAGAGCAGTCAGATGCCTTGGGGGTAATTCGCACAGAAGAGTTGCTTCAGGCAAGGCGGCTCGACGGCGCCCAGCAGTTCTTTACGCGCGCAAATGACTTCGGGTTTTCCAAATACAGAACCGAAGCTTCCCGTGTTTGGCCCGAGAATGAATTGTTAGATGACATGGTGCGAAGCATCAGAACATTTCGTCCCGACGTAGTAGTTTCCAGATGGAATGGCTCGGCTAACGATGGCCATGGTCATCATCAGTTTGCAGGTTATTTGACGCCTCTTGCGATAGAGGCAGCGGCAGATGCTTCGCGATTTCCTATGCAAATAGCAGAAGGCCTTCGAACTTGGCAAGTGCAGAGACTCTTTGTGGGGTTGCGATCAGCCCCTGATGCTGCTGACGGGACTACGTTGAGTATTAATACTGGTGAATATGATCCTATCGCGGGGAGGAGTTTTTTTGAAATCGGCATGCAGGGAAGGAGTCAGCAAAAAACCCAACAGATGGGTTCGTTGGAACTACGCGGTAGTCAGCTGTCTTTGTTGCAGCTTAGTAGCTCGTCTTTTGATGTTTCAGAAGTTCAACAATCTGTATTTGATGGAATAGACACTACGATAAGTGGTCTCTTCAGATTCGAGCCATCCCCATCATCGCTATTCTCACGGCTCGTTCTAGAATTGGAGAGCGTCACTCAAGCGCTGTTAGGTGACTTTGATGCTTTTGATCCGAGCGCTTTGACGCCTGATTTAGTTCGAGGCTCTGAGCTAGCTGAGCGAGCTCGAAATGCTGCTCAATCACCAGAAACAAAGCGCCTGTTGGAAGAAAAAATCACCGAGTTTGAAACGGCAATAGTGTTGGCCGCCGGGGTGAAAGTAGATGCACTAATAGAGACAGAGACTTTAGTGCCAGGTAGCGCGGCCACTGTCGCGGTGCGATTATTCATGGCTGACGATTCTCCTGCACGTGTTCTTTCTGCTCGCGTGAACGTGCCGGAGAACTGGACAGTGGCGGCTAGCCAAAGGCAAGAACTTGCGAATGAAGCAGGGAATCGCCGTCAGGATTCGGCTGTCGAGGAGGCTTATTTTCTTGTGCAGGTGCCTAACTGGGCAGGGATAACTCAACCCTATTGGCTAGAGCTGCCCAGGGAAGCTGCAGCCTATGATTGGAGTGAAGCTGGTAGTGAAAAAAGTCTAGCTTTTGCAGCCCCCATTCTAACCGCCACCGCGGTGCTGGAGATTGCAGGTAGAGAAATTTCAGTTACGAGAGAAGTTGAATATCGACAGCTAGACCGCATAAGAGGAGAAGTCCGTCGACGAATCGATGTGGTGCCAAAAGTTTCGGTAGAGCCTGCAACTGATTTAATGGTGGTTCCGGTCTCCACATCGTCTGAGCCTATTGAGCTTTTGCTTACTGTTCGCAACAACAGCGCTGATAGTGTTAGCGGTACTGCGCAGTTTTCACTGCCCCCAGGATGGGTTCTAGAACCCTCATTCATTGAGTTCTCTCTCGAGCCTGCACCGGCAACCAGCACATTTTCATATCAAGTCACGATGCCAGATAGTCTCCAAGCCGGAGAGTATCAACTGAGCGGAAGCGCCGCGATAGAAGGCACGGTCTATAGACAAGCCATGCAAGAGATTGCTTATCCGCATATCAGTACTCATCGCACTTATGCGCAGGCTTCTACAGAAATTGAGGTAGTAGATGTTTGCGTGGCCGACGTGAACGTTGGCTATTTAATGGGTAGTGGCGATGTGGTTCCTGAGTCTCTGCGGCGTTTAGGGGTGAGTGTCAGCCTGCTGTCCGATTCAGAACTAACTACCGGAGATTTATCGCAGTTCGACGTTATCGTGGTGGGTATTCGTGCCTCGCAAACACGAGCTGCTTATGTTGCGAACAATCAGAGGCTCTTAAGTTACACCGAGAAGGGCGGCACACTTATTGTGCAATATCAGCAGCCCGATTTTGTGGAGAAAAATCTTGCTCCGTTTAGTGTAACTATGGACCGTAATGTCAGAGTAGTAGATGAGACGGCGCCCATCACAATTCTTGAGCCTAATCATCCGGTGTTTAGTTTTCCTAATAAAATCACTACAGAGGATTTTGATGGCTGGGTGCAGGAGCGTAACAACTATAATTTCACCAGTTTTGACCGCGAGCAATATGTGCCGCTGACCGAAGCTCATGATGAGGGCGAGCCTCCCAGCGAGGGAGCCATGCTGTATTCACGCATAGGCACAGGGCACTATGTTTACACGGCTTATTCCTGGTTCCGCCAGTTACCCAATGGTGTGCCGGGCGCTTACAGGCTCTTTGCCAATCTGTTGAGTCTGTCAAAGTCGCCGAGTCAATAGATCCCTCCAGCAATATTACATAAATAAGTTAGGAAACGAGGTATGCCAGTGAGCGAAAAATTCCCGGCGCAGGGCTATAAGGACAATGTACTAAGTGACTGCTTTGCCGATGCGCAGCGCTATTTTTTAGACCACTATCTCGATGTAGATCGTGCTCATGTACTAATGCTCGCCGAGCAGGACATCATCACGCAAGTTGAACTAAAAACCATACTGCAGGCGATTCAGGGTCTCGATGTTGAATCTATGCGCACGGCTGAATACGATGGTAGCGTTGAAGATATATTTTATTTTATCCAGCGCGAAATAGCCGCTGGCTGTGGCGATGCAGATGTGGCGGGAAAACTGCATACAGCAAGGAGTCGCAATGATATTGATGTCACTATCTACCGTCTCTATCTTCGCAAACAAGCGCTACAGCTAATGGAGGCCTGCGAGAGTTTGCGCAGCGTGTTTCTTAATTTAGCCGCAAAGCATCACGACGCCTTAATGCCGGCCTATACACATACGCAGCCTGCACAGCCTACTACACTTGCTCATTACCTTTTGGCTATGACTGAAAATGTGAGCAGAGATATTAATCGATTAAAGCGCGCTTATGAAAATATGAATCACTGCCCTCTGGGAGCCTGTGCAATTACAACTACCGGGTTTCCAATCAATCGGCAGCGAGTGGCGGAGCTGCTCGGGTTTGATGGGCCAACCAGGAACAGCTATGGTTCAATCGCTTCGGTTGACTACTTCACGGAGCTTCTAGGCGCCACTTCGACTCTATTAATTAACATCGGAAAGTTCGGGCAAGAGTTTCTGCTGATGGCCATGATGGAATTCGATGTGATTCGTCTTCCGGATGGTTATGTGCAGGCCTCTTCCATTATGCCGCAGAAACGTAATCCAGTAGCAATCGAACATGTACGGGCTATTGCTAGCAAGGCCTTGGGTCAAACGCTTGGTGTACTGACCAGCGTACACAATACACCGTTTGGTGATATCAATGATGTGGAAGATGATTTGCAGCCCTTGATCTTTTCTGCGATTAGGGATGCAGATCGTGCAGTTTCTCTTCTAGGGCATGCCCTCGGTGCCGCCGAGTTTAATTTGGACCTGTTGCGAGAAAGAGCTGAAGCTAATTTCATCACGGTAACCGAGCTTGCTGATGACATCGTTCGCCGTGAGCGCCTGCCGTTCAGTATTTCCCACAAAATAGTCGCTGTCTGTGTTAAAAAAGCCACAGAGTCAAATTCTGCTATCAGCTACAGCATGCTTCAGAAAGCAGCGAGACAGGAAATTAGTCGAGATATAGAGATGTCGGAGTCTGAATTTTCCAATGCCCTTTCTGCAGAAAATTTTGTTGCTGTACGTACAATCTATGGTGGCCCATCGCCTATTGAGACGAAGTCAGCACTAGCGGAGCAGCGTGAAGCTGCTAAGAAAGATACACAGTGGCACTCTAATGCAGCTCGCTTGTTAAGCGATGCGGAAACTAACTTAAAAGAAAGTATCGGCAAGGTGCTTAAGGATTAGTAAAAATCTATACTGAATGCCGGAAGGGTGTCTAAAGGCTCAGACTAATTTAAGCTTTCAATAGCAGGGGCTATCTAGTCTACCTTCGCGTTTGCTAGAGAGTCCTGTCAATAACGCAATGGTGTCTGAGGGATTTATTTGTGATCAATTTCATTTTCACCTGTAACAAGCTTGCGGCATTAAGCAGTCATTGTGCTTGGAGATTGGGGACCACTCGCCATTGAGCCGCTTCGCGTTCTTGAATGCTGCGCATTCAATCAGGCATGACTAACAGAATTCCCGTTGCTAGTAACTCAACGAATTTTTTTAATCAGGTTCACTGAGAGGTTTAACAAGTGACTTAAGTCGTGGTACCTAGAACTCTGTTTTACCCGGACGACCAACTCTCTTTAGGAGGCTATGCGATCTAAAATGCTGCGGCTTTGATCTGGCAATCATAGAGTTTAGTGTTGGTACAGACTCGCTAAGGGTGAGATGAAGCGTTTTCAAAGCGACATTTTCGAGCTTCGTTCGAACAACATCGAGCTGGGCTCGATTGCTGAAATCGGAGAGGTTGGAGCTAAAGAAGAGCGCCAATGTTATGTTTGAGATGGCTGAACAGATCTATCTAACATCGAGCACCATACATCCAATAACAAAACTCTATTAGCTACACGAGTTAGGTTTTTGTTATTCTGATGCCATCTGATGTAGACCTTTGGCCCAAGTCTTAATAATTCGGCTTTTAGTCATTCTCTATAACTTGTAAACTGATTTTGATGCGTCGTTAAAAATTCAATCTCGAATTGCCGTAAGCGCAGTAAACTAGAGAAGAGTAGCATAGGGTGCGAGAGGGCAGGTGTGAATGAGCAACAACACTAGTAAAGTCAGGCCGTCTCAGCAACAGCTTAGCAGCCTATTAGAGCGCTTTCAAAAGGGGCATTACGCAGACGCAGAGGCGTTAGCATTATCTCTAACCCAAAAATTTCCTGAGCATCAATTTAGCTGGAAAGTCCTCGCAGCGATATTCAGCCAATCTGGAAGAAAATCCGATGCTATAAACGCCATGATAAAGGCCGTTCAGTTATTGCCGCAAGATACTCAATCCCGCAACAACTTGAGTAATATGCTGCGTGAAGCGGGCATGTTCGAAGAGGCTTTAGCGTGCTGCAATCAAGCGATAGAATTGAATCCGGACTTTGCCGGAGCCCATTATAACCTGGGCGTTACACTGCACGAGCTCGGTAGGCTAGAAGAGGCTGCGCTGAGCTATCGGCAAGCAATAGCGTTGAAATCTAGCTTTACAGATGCCCATAGCAACTTAGCTGGCACGCTGCGACAGCTGGGTAGACTAGAAGAGGCAGAAACGAGCTGCCGGCAAGTTATCGCTTTAGAACCGGGCTTTGCCCTAGGCTACAGCGACTTAGGAATGGTGTTGCGAGAACTTGGTAGATTAAAAGAAGCTGAAGCTAGCTACAGGCAAGCGATAGCGTTGAATCCGAACCTTGCTAGGGTTCATAACAGCTTAGGCATTACGCTTCGAGAAATGGGCAGATTAGAAGATGCTGAGGTGAGTTATAGGCAAGCAATAGCCTTGGAACCTGACCTCGCCATAGCCTATAGCAACTTAGGTGTTGCGTTGAAAATTTTAGGCAGATTTGAAGAGGCTGAAGAAAACTATCGAAACGCGATAGCGTTGCAGCCGGGCCACGGCGAAGCTCGCTACAATCTGGGAACTCTTTTGTTTGAAGGTAAGCGATACGATGATGCAGCGGTCCAATTTGATATGGTTGATATTCATCAAAGTCAATTCTATGCAATTCAATGCGCATATCATCAGAATGAAGAATCTATTTTTAATGAAAAGTTAGACTCTTTGATTAATCAAGGTGAGGTCAATGCTGTTATTGGCTCCTTAAGTTGTTGCTCAGAAATTAAGTACGGAGTTAAAAAACCCAATCCATTTTGTAACGATCCCTTAAAGTATATTGTAGAGATTGATTTGAACGAACAATGTGATTTCGAGAATATTTTCATTAAGACTGCGATGGATATTTTATCTGACAGTTCAGTGTCTCACCAGGCTCAAGTACATTTGTCTAACGGAATCCAAACAGCGGGTAATTTTTTCACTCTGGCGCAAGTATCTAGAACAAAAATTGAAAGTATCCTTCATGCAGAAATAGAAAAATACCGGACTCGTTTTAAAGACAGCAAAGAAGGTTTTATAAAAAATTGGCCAGCTTCCTACACGCTTGGAGGCTGGCTTGTCAGCATGCAAAGCGGTGGCAATCTTACTGCGCATATTCATGACAACGGCTGGATAACTGGTAGCGTATATATAAACGTGCCCACAAAAAATGAAGTAGATAGTGGAAATCTTGTTTTGCGCCTGAGTGATCAAGAGCCATTGCTGGGTGTTGAGAATAGGCAAGAAAGCTCCCTCGACGTACAGACGGGTAATTTGTGCTTTTTTCCCTCTTCGCTGCATCACTATACAGTTCCTTTTGAAGGAAAAGAAAATCGGATAGTGTTAGCGTTTGACGTGATCCCAACAGTAAGTAGGGAGCACGGATAATTTGTAGGAATAATGGGGCGCCTGTTTATTTTGCTGTTCCTTCTCCGTAATTTGCCTCTTCGTTGCCGTCAGTTTTGAGCACTTTATATTTATTATTCCGTTCACTTTTTCGGAATATTCCGAACCCAAGGTATGCGAGGCCTATAGATAGCATAGGATTTATGTAGTTAAAAAATGCCCAAGGACCATATTCCAATGGTGACATGGCGAGCACGCCGGTAATAAAGGCACCAGAAGTCGTCCACGGAATGAGGGAAGTGCTTAAAGTAGCGCCTTCTTCAAGGCACCGAGACAGCATGTGATTTTCAAGTCCGTCTTCTTCGTAAGAATCCTTGAATATTTGGCCGCCAAATATAATTGAGAGATAACCTTCGCCCATGCTCATGTTGGAGAAGATGCCGGCGCCAATTGTGGTCGCCATAAGACTGGCGGAGCGTTTGATTCGTTTCAATATCCCGCTGAGTAAAACCCTTACAAAGCCGCCGCGGTCTAGAATGCCGCCTAGCGAGAGTGCGATTAGTGCTAGTGACATCGTCCACATCATGCTTGTTATGCCGCCGCGACTGAGGAGGTTGTCAAGTTGCTCATTACCAGTAGAAGATGTATAGCCGGTGTGCAGACTATTAAGGACTTCAGTGATAGTCCTGTCTTGAAATATTACGGCTAACACTATTGCTGTGCCAACACTGGCTAGCATGCTGATTTCGGCGGGTGTTCTTCTAAGACTAAGTGTAAGTAGAACCAGCAATGGTAGTAACGTAAGCGGGCCTATAGCAAATTCAATGCCTAGATTGCTCTTGAATACAGCCAGTGCTTCTTCAGTAAGAACCTGGCCGCTGTAGTACAGGCCGAGAGCCGTAAATAGAACAAGACTGATTATATAAGTAGGTACAGTCGTGTATAGCATTGATTTAATATGGGTATAGAGATCTGTACCGGCACTCATAGCAGCCAGGTTTGTAGTGTCCGAGACAGGAGACATTTTGTCACCAAAGCTTGCGCCAGAGACTACCATCCCTGCTACTAGTGGCAGCGGGATGCCCAAGGCGCTCCCAAGACCCATAAGAACGACGCCAATTGTGGCGATTGTTCCCCAAGCTGTGCCGGTCGCTAGTGACATTAAACTGCAGAGCACTAGGCCGGCTGGAAGAAAGAAAGTTGGGTGAAGTAAGTCCAAACCGTAATAAATGAGCCCGCCAATAGTTCCGCTCTCGATTAGTGCGGCGACGAGTATGCCTATCAGGAAAAAGATAAAGATCGCGCCAAGGCCTTTCTGTATGCCTGCTATCATTGCAAATTTTATCGTGTTGAAGCCGTATCCTAGTCTTGCGGAATGACTGGCAACCCATATTACGGCAAAGACTAAGAGGCTGTGCAGGTTGATGTCGAGTGACAACATGCCGGCAATCACGATAACAATAACCCCACCAAAACAAATCAGGGAATGGAGAAAGCTTGGGTCTTGTGAATCTTCCATGAAAATATTGTACTAGAAAGTGATAAGGATTTGTTGTTCTGTGATATCGATGAGGGCGTTGATTTGGAAATGATCTGAAGCTATCAAACTGAGGCGATTCTCGCTTTATACCATAAGAGCGAGACTATTATCGGGCATTCGCTTGTGTTACCGCCGTCAGAAAAACATTCTTAGCAGTCCTTTGCAAGACAGGAATGTCCGCCCATTCATCGGCAAAGCCTCGCCTTCCTCCTCGTTCGCTAGAGATGCCTATAGATAGTGTTCCTCCCGCAATCGCTACATTTAGGTTCGCAGAACCAGCATTCGATAATCTGGGTGATGTCCCCAGATACTCTGAGATAGCTAGAGAGTTTCTCACTAAAGAGCTTTCGAGAGCCCCAGGAATCTGTCCGGGTGGGGTTTTTGAAACAGACACCATCTCTAGGCGAATACCTAATTCTTGGCTCACGTTTTCTAGTATTGCCCGAGTTTGTTGTTCCATGCTTTCAATGTGCTCCGGGTCAAGTGAGCGCACATCCAGTGAGAACCAGCCAGTTTCGGGTTTATGGTTAAACACTGCCCCGCTGTTAAGTATCGCAACATTCAGGCGTGTTCGACGGTCCTCATATCGTTGGGGGTCCGGTATCTGCAGAATTCTATCGACAGCACGAGCAATGGCCTGGTTCACATTGGGTAGCCCGCCGTTGAGTGTATGTCCTGGTGGGCCATACGCGTTGATACGCCACCAATGAATACCAAGTGCGCCATAACTTATTCCACTGCCTTCCCCGAGGACGTCTACGAAGGCGAATGCACGATCTTTATAGTCCTCATAAAGGGCGCGCATTCCGCGCAGGCCGGTTTCTTCCTCGGCTACTGCTGCGAATACGATGTCATGTTCGGGTGTAAACCCTTGTTCGATAAGTGCTCGTGCGGCCGAGAGCAAAGCAATAGTTGTCAAAGATGTGTTGGTGCCTGGGCCTACTACACGGTCGTCCTCTATAGTTGGGAAGTTCTGTGCGGCTTTTTGGTGTTCGGCAACGGTGGCTAGGTCATCTAAGGTTGCAATAAAAACGATTGAACTTCCTGAAGTACCTGGTATCCGGCCAATTGCATTGGGGCTATCCGTCACCTCGACATTCTGCAGTCCTATGTCTTGCATTAGTGCGGCGACGGCTAGAGCGCGCTCTAATTCTTGTCCAGAGGGAGAAATTATGCCTCCTATTTGTGCTAGTTGCCGAGCAGATACAGCGCGTGATGAATCTATAATCGCCAAGCCCCTTAGGACTGCCGGGTCCGCTAATGTATCTTCTATCGATCTTTGGGCTACAGAGACTGAAGAAACGCCGAGAGAAAGCATTAGCAATAACGTCGAAATTCCAAGCCTGGTAGTCACAAGAAAAGCTCCTTGATGTTGAGAGTCACGTTCGGAAACAAGAGTAATTTGGATAGTAGTAGAAATACAGTAATTTTGGAGTTGGTGTTTGGCGAGGCCTATGGAAGAGTAAAAGGGGGCAGTAAAGGGGTAGAGCACCCTAATTTGGGTGAAATAATTGCCTAATCAGCGTGTTGGATATCCCCCTAAATACCTAGGTTGGGGCTTGCAATCACACTAGCTTTCATTGGGCTACAAGTTGTATTCTTAGGCTTTCAGCATTCTTCGATAATATCGGGAATCTAGGCGATAAAAACAATGATGTCTATTTCCACTGCATGGCTGAAATCACTGACTCTGGCTCTTTTTGTCGGGGCCACATTTCTATTTTTGAATTTCCAGTCAGCCAACGGCGCGTCCTCCGACGCACAGGGTTTTACTGCGGCCGACATGTCGCGATTGGCCAACCAATACTGTCTCGCCTGCCACAATGACAGCTTGGCAACCGCCGACCTTTCTCTTCAGGGTCTGGATTTCGCTGACACCGCACAGCACGCCGAAACCATGGAGAAGATGGTTAAGAAGCTGCGCGCACATATGATGCCGCCTTCGAATATGCCGCGGCCGCCGTTTGAAACCTACGAGATAATGACCGCTTGGCTGGAGAGTGAGCTGGATCGTGCCTGGGCGGCAGCACCTAATCCTGGTCGGGTGACACCGCTGCACAGGATGAACCGCTATGAATACAATAATTCGGTAAACGACCTGCTTGGGCTGAATGTGGATGTGATGGATCTCTTGCCTGGCGATCCGACTGCGGATGGCAGCTTCGATAACATCGCCGAATCTTTGCCGTTCTCTACCGCACATATGGAGCGGTATATGTCGGTAGCGCGTCAACTGACCAGGCTCGCCACCGGACTGCCAGCGAATCCCAGTATTACTACTTATGAGATTCCCCTGTATCTGAATCAGGACTGGCGCCAGAACGAAGACATGCCATTCGGGTCTCGCGGCGGTGCGGCTGCCTCGCATTATTTTCCAGCAAGTGGTGAGTACCAGATTAAGGTGCAACTGCAGCGTAACTATCAGGACTATGTGAAGGGCCTGGGCTGGGAGCAAGAGCTAGAGATTCGTCTCGATGGGCGTCTGCTACAACGTTTTAGCATCGGCGGGGATGCGCCGGGGACTCCTGCTCCGCTTAGCTTCACTGGAACGGGTGAGCCAGGCAGCATCGACTGGGAAACCTACATACTTACCGAGGAAGCCTCTGGGCTGGAAGTGCGTGTGCCGGTTACTGCTGGTCCGCATCAAGTGACTGCGTCCTATGTGCGACAGCAGGTAGAGCGAGAGGGGATTCCGCAACCGGTTCAGGGTGGTCGTCTCAATGCCAATAGCGAAGTCTATTTGGATTATCAGAAGGTACATGCGATAGAAATAGGTGGGCCTTATAACACTTCTACTTCGGTAACGGCGATAGATTCGCCCAGCCGTAGGCTAATATTTTCCTGTACGCCGCGGCAGCAATCCGAAGAAGCGGCATGCGCTACGGAAATACTGACTCGAATGGGTCGCCAAGCCTATAGACGCCCACTAGACTCTAAGGATAAGGATTTGCTGTTGGGCTTCTTTAATCGTGGCCGAGAGCAAGGGGCCAGCTTCGAGGCGGGCATCCAGTTCGCCCTGGAATTCATGTTAAGTGATCCGGACTTTCTGATACGTAGCTATGATCATCCGCAGCAGTTGACGGCGGGAGAAGTGTTCGCGAT
Source organism: uncultured Pseudomonadales bacterium (assembly GCA_905478195.1). GTDB lineage: Bacteria > Pseudomonadota > Gammaproteobacteria > Pseudomonadales > Pseudohongiellaceae > UBA9145. The sequence goes on along the minus strand of CAJQHM010000135.1, from coordinate 3,680 downwards.
TAGCGATCTTGAGCTAGCCTCAAGACTTTCCTTCTTTCTCTGGAGCAGTGGTCCTGACGAGATATTGCTAGAGCTCGCAGAACAGAATCAGCTATCAAACCCCGCTATCTATCAGCAACAAGTTCGGCGCATGCTGGCGGATGACAGGGGTGTTACTACCCTGGTCGAGGACTTCGCGGCCCAGTGGCTGAATCTGAGAAGGCTGGACGAGGTACAGATCAATACGGTCATCTTTCCAGAATATGATATGAGCCTGATCGAAGGCTTCGAGATGGAGACGCAGCTGTTTATCGCGGAGACGCTGAAGAAAGATGCCAGTGTTATGGAATTGCTGGATGCAAACTACAGCTTCCTCAATGAGCGACTGGCCAGGCATTATGGGGTCGAGGGGATCTACGGCAGTCGGTTTAGAAAGGCCGAGTTTCCAGATAAATCCCAGCGCGGCGGTCTCATGGCGCATGGCTCGCTGTTATCAGTTACTTCCTATCCAGGAAGAACATCACCGGTATTGCGGGGTAAGTGGTTGCTGGATAATCTGCTTGGCACACCGCCACCACCGCCGCCACCGAATGTGCCCATCTTGCCCGATGCCTCGCCCGGGGAGGTACCAACCTCTATACGCGAACGACTTGCCCGCCATAGACAGGATCCGGTTTGTTCGACCTGTCACACGGTGATCGACCCTCTGGGCTTTGCTCTGGAAAATTTCGATGTAATAGGGGCCTGGCGGGATTTTGACGAGATAGGCAATCCTGTAGACCCTGAGGGCAACTATCCCGGCGGTGTCGAATTTGCAGGGTTTGCAGACCTTCGTGATTGGATGAGCAGGCGGCCAGAGCAGTTTAGCCACACACTGGTTGAGAAGTTGATGACCTACGCCCTGGGGCGGCGGGTTGAATACTATGATCAGCCAACTATTAGAGCGATAGTGCGCCAGGCTTCTGAGGACGATTATAGCTGGTCTTCATTAGTTATGGGGGTCGTGAATAGCCCTGCATTCACCACCAGTGGCGCTGCGCTGCAAGCAGCCGAGAGGCGCGCTGAGAGAACCGGCCCCGAGCAGCTGGCGAGCAGAGCGAATTAATTACGGCGTCGGAACATACAGATTCTTAGGTAATACTCGTGCTATATTTGGGCACTGATGCATCTCTGAGTGAGGCAGCAACTCTATGAAAGATAAGGCAAAAACAATTAATATCAGCACGGGTAAGGCACTATCCAGAAGAGCCTTGCTGCGTGGGGCCGGAGCGGCTCTGGCGCTGCCTATGCTCGATGCGATGACACCTGCGTTTGCACAAGGGGCCGCTGCACCCATACACCGTTTTCAAACTGTCTACGTGCCCAACGGTATGGCGATGGATTACTGGCTGCCGAAAACGATAGGGCGTGATTTTGAGCTAACTCCTATTCTTGAACCCCTTGCGGCCTATAGAGAAAAGATGCTGGTGCTTTCGGGGCTCGATGCGAACTGGAATATCGCTCATGCCGGTGCTGGCGGATCCTTTTTAACAGGTGTTACCCGGGGTGGCCGCAACGAAGTCGATATTCGAGCCGATGTATCGGTTGATCAGTTATTAGCTAGGCAGCTTGGCAAAGAAACACAGCTCTCGTCGCTCGAGCTGTCCATGGATGCGCCCGCTCTCGCCGGTGCCTGCACAGCCAACCTAAGCTGCGTGTATACCCATACTCTATCCTGGCGTAGCCCAACTGAACCTCTGCCCACCGAGCATAATCCCCGCGCTGTCTTTGAACGACTATTTGGCGATAGTGGAAGTACATCGCGAAACGCTCGGGAGATACGATTGCGGCAACAGAGCAGTATTCTGGATGCAGTCATGGAGAAGTTATCTTCGTTGGAATCCAGTCTGGGTGCCGATGATAGGCACTTAGTAGGCAGTTACACCGAGTCAGTTCGAAATATAGAGCGACGAATTCAGAAAGCCGAAGAGCAGATCGATCTCGATCTGCCCGATCTCGATCAGCCCGCGGGCGTGCCGCCGGTATTTGAAGATCATATGGAGATCATGCAGGACCTTCAGGTATTGGCGCTACAGACAGACCTGACTCGTGTCATAACATTTATGATGAGTAAGGAGCAGAGCGCCAGGCCGTATCCGCAGATCGATGTGCCAGACGCTCATCATCCACTTTCTCACCACAATAACAATGTTCAGCTTGTTGAGAAGATGTCCAGAATCAATACCTATCACACCACGTTATTCTCAAACTATCTGGACAAACTGGCGGCGATTCCTGAAGGCGATGGAACCCTATTAGATAATATGACTATCCTGTACGGCGCCGGCCTTTCTAATAGCACCGTGCATGCGGGAAATAACCTTCCTATTCTTCTTGTTGGTGGGGGCGCCGGCTGGATCTATGGTGGCGAACATATTCAATATACCCACCAGCCCACCATGGCCGATTTACACCTTACGCTAATGGATCGATTCAAATTCCCTATTGAGAAACTGGGTGGTAGCAAAGATCCATTGCCTATCTTTTAACAATCTGTCTTCCTACACAGGACGTCACATGCTCTTTATCCGACCAAAAAAATTGTTAAGCTGCGCTCTCGTAGCTGTGCTTCAATTTTTAATCATGAGTACTGTGCTTGCTCAAGGCATGCCGGCAGTCGTTCAGGCTGCTAAGGATGCCGACTGGGAATATCTGAGTACATTATTGGCCGATGTTATGCAGGTTAATGCTGTCTATGGGGATGGCACCTCGGCCCTGCATTGGGCCAGCTACCACGAAAACCTGGATGCCGCGCAGCAGCTGCTAGAATCCAGCGCGCAGGTGAATCCCACTACAGATCTAGGGGTGACTCCGCTATGGCTTGCAGCTCAAAATGGCAACGCGGCTATAGTAAAGCTGCTTCTAGAGGCGGGAGCCGACCCTAATATCGTACTACATTCTGGTGAAACCGTTCTTATGACGGCCGCCAAAACGGGTGATGGTGATGTTGTGCGCTTCTTGCTCGCTGCAGGTGCTGATCCTAACCCCGCCGTCACTCGCGGCCAGACGGCTCTTATGTGGGCAGCTAGCAATGGGCATGCAGACGCCGTAGCGGCATTGATTGAATATGGGGCCGACATCGAGGCGCGCTCTCAGGTTCGTAGCCAATACGTTAAATCGGAGAAAATTCAAGACAGTAACCCCGCCTATAAATTTTGGGTAGATCAGGGCGGGAATACCCCTTTGATATTTGCGGCCAGATCCGGTGACCTGCGGACGGCAGAGCTTTTAGTAGAGGCAGGTGCAGATGTGAATCAGGTTTCGGCCTTCGGCAATAGCCCGGCAATAATGTCTATTCATGGCGGTAACGCGAAAATACTAGACCTTCTGCTTGTTCGGGGCGCCGAGCCAGAATCTGCAGCAGCCGGCCACACGGCCTTACATGCCGCCGTATTGCGGGGCAACCTCGCAGCGGTTGAAGTGCTATTAAGGCATGGGGCAAATACCGAGGCTTTGCTTGAAAAACCGACTCCGGCACGCAGGCAGTCTACCGACTATAACTTTCACGATTCATTGCTGGGTGCGACTCCATTGTGGCTGGCTGCAAGGTTCTCAGAGCCCATGATTATGCAGGCATTGTTGGCTGCAGGTGCCAATGCCAATATTGTCAACAATGTGCATTTTCCGGCACAACGTCTAGGTGAGAATTTCATTAAGAAAGA
>CAJQHM010000134.1 GCA_905478195.1 uncultured Pseudomonadales bacterium | reverse complement strand
CTCTCTTTTAGACAACTCCCCTCTTGCTAGCTTGCTTAATCGTGTATTAAAACTACATAAAATTCAGCGAAATATAGATAGAGGCTTGCTCGATGCATTAAGTATTACTGCATCTGCATACAGCACCGGAGAATCTGTCTCCTTCTATCAGGGGGTAAAGGGGCTCAAGGATTGGGAGGGCCCCCATCGAATTGGACGACGGAGTCAGATTACCCATTCCCATCTGTTGGCTTCAGCGGCACTGCCGGTCTTGTTTCCATCGGTGAAAATCGGAAATCAGTTCTATGGTGATGGCGCCGTCCGCCAGTTGGCCCCAACCTCAACTCCGATTCATTTGGGGGCCACGCGACTTCTTGCCGTGGGGGTCAGCGGAAATCGTACTAAAGCACCCCTGGAAAACAAGATGACAGAGGCTCCCCCTCTGTCCCAAATTATTGGGCATATGCTCAACAGCGCCTTCATAGATACTTTAGATAACGATCTTGAGTTTTTAAGAGACATGAATGAGGTGCTGGATTTTGTGCCAGAGCATGTGAGAAATGAAAAAAAGATTCGTGCTCAAAAAATTGAATTATTTGAGATTTCACCTTCTAAAGAAATAAACCTAATCGCCACCGATTTCTATCATGAGCTGCCCAAGCAGATGGCCAGGCACATCAAATTGGATAGCTCTAGCACTCTGCTTAGCTTGGTGCTCTTCGAGAAGGGATTTTGCAATGCGCTTTGGGAACTAGGCCATGAGGACGCACTGGAGAAAGAAACCGAGATCAGAGAATTCTTTAGTTTAGAATAATAGGCAGCAACGCTGTATCAGCACCCAGCTAAACCAAGTAACGATTAAGCCTCCGGCCGCCAAGCAAAAAGGCTCTGACCTTAATCCGCCTGGTAACAGACACCGGTACCGGCTAGGCCGCAGTAACCACCGGGGTTCTTCGCCAAATATTGCTGATGATAATCTTCAGCATAATAAAAATCGGATAATTCTCTGATTTCAGTAGTTATCAATGGATAATTTTTGCCACTAAGCGAACTCTGGAATGCCTTACTACTCGCCTTGGCAGCTATAGCCTGCGCTGCGCTAGTGGTATAGATAGCGGAACGATACTGAGTACCCTGATCGTTGCCCTGGCGCATGCCTTGTGTCGGATCATGGGACTCCCAAAACGCAGCAAGCAGATTTTGATAGGAGATTTTGTCCGGGTCAAAAAAGACAAGGACGACTTCGGTATGCCCGGTGCCCCCAGAACATACATCTTTATAGGAAGGGTTGCGGCTAATGCCCCCCGCATAACCTGCGGCAGTACTAAAGACACCTTCTAGCTCCCAAAATAATCTTTCGGCACCCCAGAAACAACCAAGTCCGAATACAGCTTTCTCCAGGTGTTCAGGTACGGGTTCAACAAAGCGATTACCGGAGACGAAATGTTCCGCTGCAGGTTGAATTGCTTGCTCCCTGTCCGGCAACGCAGAGTTGGCATCGGGTAGCTCTAATGATTTTTTCTTAACTGGAACAATGTCGGATTCTCATCTGTAATTTCTGGATTGAATGATACACTCTAATCCGGCAAACTGCCGCGGCTTTTTTAGAGCAATAGCAGTAAGCAAATCAATCAATTTAGAGACTTAGGATATACATATGAGCTCTGCCCTCATGCAGAACTACGGAACTAGAGAGCTGAAATTCGATCACGGCAATGGCTCTTATTTATTTACCAAAGAAGGTGAGCGCTATCTCGATTTTGGCATGGGTATAGCGGTCAATAGTCTCGGCCATTGCAATCCAAAATTGATCGATGCTCTGACGCAACAATCAAAGCGACTCTGGCACACGTCGAATCTCTATAATATAGAAGCTGGCGAAGAGTTGGCAGCAAAGCTGGTGGCGAATACATTTGCAGATCGGGTTTTCTTCTGCAATTCGGGCACCGAGGCAATCGAATGCGGTTTCAAGGCTATCCGTCGTTATTTTCACGACAAAGGCCAATCTCAGCGTAACCGAATAATATCGATGACTGGCGCATTCCATGGAAGAAGTCTCGCCGCGATCGCATCTGCAGCCAATCCAGCACATTGCGAAGGCTTTATCGTTGGCGACCCAGGCTTTGATCAGGCTGAATTTGGTAACATAGAATCTTTAAAGGCCCTCATAAGCGAAACTACAGCTGCGATTGTAATCGAGCCGGTCCAGGGTGAAGGAGGAATCACTGTAGCCAGCAGAAAATTTCTCAAAGCTGTCAGAGACTTATGTGACTCCAATGATATTCTACTTATGTTCGACGAGGTGCAATGTGGAATCGCACGTACAGGCAGCCTCTATGCTTATGAGCAGTTAGGCGTCTCACCAGACCTGCTCGCCTCAGCGAAGGGACTTGGCGGCGGATTCCCTATAGGTGCCTGTTTAGCGGTAGAGAAAGTAGCTGTAGCACTGGCACCCGGCAGTCATGGCAGTACTTTCGGCGGAAATCCGCTTGCTACGGCAGTAGGAAACGCGGTTCTGGATGAGTTGATCGATGATACTTTTCTCATTAATGTCAGAGACATGGGAACCTATTTTAAGAAAGAATTGGAATTACTGGTTGAACGCTTTCCTACGCTGCTTTCCGAAGTTAGGGGCCTGGGCTTAATGCTAGGCTTGTATTGCCTAACAGATGCAGGGCAGCTGATTGCGCGCCTTCAGAACCACAGACTGCTCGTAGTGAAGGCAGGTGCCAATAGCATCCGTTTGCTGCCGGCACTTAATGTAAGCAAAGAAGAAGTTGATTCAGCCTTGGAAATACTTACTAAGACATTGATAGAAATTGAAAACAATTAGAAAACCTAACTAACCACTTTCCGCAGAGAGGCAGCCAATGCGATTAAGATCATCAGACCTTCCATTAAAACGAATTGGGCTAATATCCCTGGCGATTCTACTCAGTTCACTAGCATTCGCTAAGCCCGATCTGCTTACACACAGGCTTGACACCCTAGCCAACAGCCAACCATTGCCAAATGAGACATCGATGCCAGAAATCAAACTTGCCAACAATGCCCCCATTCTTCCCTTTGAGATTCAAGTTTCGGACACCGCTATCGAAGACCTGCAGCGAAGACTTGCCGCAACTCGAATGCCTGATCAACTAGCGCAGACAAGCTGGGAATACGGAACAGACTCAAGTTATCTCGCAGAATTGCTCAGCTATTGGCAGAATAATTTTGATTGGCGCGAACAAGAATCTGAATTAAATCAATTCGATCAGTTCAAAACTGAAATCGATGGTTTAGATATGCATTTTATTCATCAGCGTTCAGAGAACCCTGATGCGATCCCGCTTATGGTCGTTCATGGCTGGCCGGGATCGGTGGCCGAGTTCACCAAGATCATCGGGCCACTTACTGACCCTGCAGCTCATGGCGGCAACATCGCAGACTCTTATCACGTAATAGCGCCCTCACTTCCTGGTTTCGGTTTTTCAGAGAAGCCGAACCAGGCCGGCTACAGCCCGGAAAAATTCGCCCATATTCTTGCCGCGCTCATGGAACGACTCGGCTACGAACAATACGCCATAGCCGGCGGTGATTGGGGTGCCATTATTAATCGCTACCTCGCTAATAACTATCCAGATCGCTTAATTGGCTTGCACTCTAATATGGTTTTAGCGAACCCTCCCGCTGACGAGGCGTTAAGAAACAATGTATCCGAAGCAGAGAGTACATTACGGGAAGCACGTACTGCCTATATGCAGAATGAAGTGGGTTATCAGCAGATACAAAGAACTAAACCACAAAGCTTAGGTTATGGATTAAATGATTCGCCTGCCGGGCTTGCCGCCTGGATCGTTGAAAAATTCCACGGTTGGACCGATATGCCCCAGGGGGCCGATGGCGATCTGGATAATCACTTCACGAAAGATGAGCTGCTGACCAATATTTCCATCTATTGGTTTACAGAAACCATTACTTCTTCTGCGCGCATTTACTATGAGAGCAGCAAGACCCCGATTGCCAAGCCTATCGAATATATTGCCGTACCTACCGGTGCCGCCGTCTATCCCGCGGAGATCTACATAACCCCCAAGTCTTGGGTCGAAGCCGCCTATGACTTGCGACACTACACGCTAATGGATAAAGGTGGCCACTTTGCAGCTTTGGAGCAGCCCGAGAGCTACATAAATGAACTTAACACCTTTTTTCGATTACTCCGTTAAGGCACCGATATAGCTGCCGTAAAGTAAACTTCAAATATTTAACCAAGCGCGATCCAGCAGCATCCAAGACTAGGAAGGCTATAATGACTGAGAATATTCAAACACAAGCCAATGAAATGAAAGGCATTCTGGCCTGGATTGAAAAATCGGGAAATAAGCTACCCGACCCCGTATTCATCTTTCTTTATTGTATTGCGGTTGTCATAGCCATAAGCGTCCTCGCCGCACTTGTAGGCATCTCCGCCGCTCATCCCACCCAGGTAGATGCGGCGGGCAATGCCATTATGGTCAATGCAGAGAGTCTGCTGTCAGCAGCAAATATTCAACGATTACTTGTAAATATGCCGGAAACCTTTACTGGATTCCACCCACTCGGTTATGTGCTAGTAGTTATGTTAGGTGCGGGGGTCGCAGAGCGATCCGGCCTTTTCGCCTCCGCAATGAGTGGCGCAGTATCCAAGGCGCCCAGATTTCTGCTAACTCCAGCAGTTGCGCTCATCGGCATGGTCGGCAACTTAGCTGCCGATGCAGCTTATGTTGTTCTAATACCTCTGGCTGGCGTAATCTTCGCTGCAGCCGGTCGCCATCCCATAGCGGGCATCGCCGCCGCATTCGCTGGAGTCTCCGGCGGCTTCTCTGCCAACTTATTACCTGGCCAGCTAGACGCCCTACTCTTTGGTATTACCGAGGCAGCGGCCGAAACGATCCAGCCCTCATGGGATGCCAATATTGCAGGCAATGCTTATTTCATCATCGCGATGACTTTCGTATTCTTGCCATCGATCTGGTACGTGACGGATAAGATCATAGAGCCGCGCCTGGCACCCATAGCTCCGGGGGATGCCGAGAGTAGTACCGCAGGCGTCATCAAGGATCCAAGTACTACGCTCAGTGACGCCGAACGCAAAGGGTTGGCTCGCGCCGGTTATGCATGTCTGGCCATTATCGCACTCTGGGTATTTCTTACTATTGGTCCGGGTACGCCACTGATCAATGAAGATGCCAATCCCGAAGCAAGGCTAACACCGATGTTTCAGTCTCTGGTAGCTGGCTTCTTCTTTCTCTTTCTTGCCGCTGGCTGGGCCTACGGTTCTGCCGCTGGCTCGGTAACCAGCCATCGCGACATCGTGAAGATGATGAGCGATGCCATGGCCGATCTCTCCTATTATCTGGTACTGGCATTCACCGCCGCGCATTTTGTTGCCATGTTCAACTGGTCTAACCTCGGGCTTATTTTCGCGATCAAAGGGGCGGCAGTTCTGGAAGGGTCGAGTCTGCCCGATTCGATCTTGATGGCATTAATCATATTATTTGGCGCGACAATCAATTTATTTATAGGCTCCGCAAGTGCTAAATGGGCCCTTCTCGCTCCGGTGCTAGTGCCTATGCTGATGTTAATTGGTATCAGTCCAGAGATGAGTACGGCGGCCTACCGTGTTGGCGATGGCGCAACAAATATCATCACGCCTCTCATGCCCTACTTTCCTCTGATACTGGTGTTCTGTCAGCGCTGGCAGAAAGGGTTCGGCCTCGGAAGTCTGGCTGCGACCATGCTGCCCTACTCGATGGTTCTATTAGGCTCGGGCTTACTGCTCACTATAATCTGGGTTGTACTGGGATTACCGCTTGGGCCGAACGCGCCTGTCGAATTCGTCTTGCAATAAGCCGAAGGGCCTCAAGCAGTGAGATGAATAGCTGTGGTAATACTCAGTATTTAGGAGCTAGCAAAGCCATTGATTCAGGCTGCGATGTCGCTCGACACGATAAGGCTTACGAAAAGCCTTGGCGAAAAGTTGAGAACCGCTGACACGATAGATGTTATCGGCAACGCTATACGTCATTAACGCAACATTTGCTCTTGGGATTTTTCTCTAGACGCCACCTATGATTGCAATGATATGAAGCGAGATTACGGCAGGTAGAGACGAGCGCACTGGAAGTGACTAGTTATTGACAACCTGGGTGCTTAACACGAAGCGTTAGCATCCCCGTCGCCATCGTGTCAGTCATGTCCCTCGATGGCTTACCAACCCTAGAACTTGGCGCGCACTATTTCAGGCGGTTCAGCGTCTGAGAAATGCGGCTGTACAACATAAATCTCATCCCCAACTACGGCGCCCGTCGTGGACTGCCCAGAATAACTAGCCATACCGCTTAGTCGAGCTGTACGCCAATTATCATCGCTGAGGTACTTGCTTACACGGCTGCTATTATTCGATATCACCGCCAGACTTCCGTCGGACGCCCATACCAAGCCATCTCCGCCTGTCGCTGGAAAGTCCAGGTCTATCACTGCCCATCGCTGTGGGTTGTCGACCGGAATCCTTAGTAGTTGTGCAGTAGCAGGTGAAGCCACTATCAAAATGCCAGACGGGTGATATTCAATTCCGTTCAGCCCATATTCGGCATCTATGCCAAAATCTAGTAACACGCTCGCTCGATAATAACGGTCAACTTTGTAGACAATCTTCATTCTGCTGTCAGTGACATAGGCGACACCTGCCAAACTCACCGCCACATCATTGGCAAAATGGCCAGAGTCACTTGGTTTATTGGGAATGCTTGCGGCCAGATCGACCATAGCTATCTGCTCGCCAGTAGCAAGATCATATATACCCAGTTCAGCGGCACCGTTACCACTTGCCGTATTCGAGTTCGCAACAAAAAGCTGATCGCGCACTTCATCGACTTCTATACCTACGGAGGCGTTTAGATCTGGCGAAGTAATAGCAGGAATAAGTCTGCCACTGGTAGTGACTTCGTAAATGGTGCCCTCTGAGATGGAGCCAGTAAGAAAACGATTGCGATTATTGTCATACTCGATTCCTTCAGGAACAAATCCCCCGCGTTCGGCTATTATTCGAACTGGCACCCCATTAGAAGAAAGACCATTTGCACAACTGCTAAGTGTGGCTAGTAGAATTAGCCCAGTAGAGACTCGTGTATTCATTAATTACTCCCAAAGAATGACTCGCTGACCAAGATCTGCGCAAAAGGAGAAACAATTTTTATGCTAGTGGACTATTATTCGATTAAGTAGAAACCCGATTGTACTAAACATCTGTGCTAAGCCCCTATTCTAACTCTTACTCCAATCCCTGTGCTAACTCCTGTAGCAAAACCCGGGCTATGAAGAATTAACGAAGCTTAGCCATTCTCGCTGTAATTGGGGATTAGGCCTAGATGATCACAAGACTGCCTGAAAATAGAAACACATAAATGAACTCTTTCCCAAGTCGCCCGGCTTTGTTTTAATCCCGTTGCGGATTCAAAGATTAAACGGCAAGCTGGAACCGCATCGCGGGCGCTATCTAAATGGTAGCGCACAGAAATAGAGTAACAAGGAAACAGACTTTGCATAATGTTAGAAGCAGTGAATCCCGCAATGGATCGAAGTTCAGAGCCGTCCTGTTTGGCTTGTTAGCCCTAGGGCTATCTAGCGACGTATTCGCAGCCGCTGAAATCGAAGCCAACTCCGTAATGCTCTGGACTACACTGATCATACTCATTGTGTTTGCTGCTACCGCTGGAAGCGCCGTGCTTAACATTGCCGCAATTCGCCAATGGGATAGGAATTGGGGCCTGGTCTCGGGGCTCCCGTTAGTGGGCTTGCTCGTCTGGTCACTTCTGATCTTTATCGCAAAATTTGTAGATCCTGAAACCCACGCCTTGTGGACGCTGGAAATTTTTGCCTGGGCAATGATCAACATGGTCTACATGGTGACGGCAATGACAGCCAAGCGTATGTTCGCTAAGCGAGATGAGGAGAATTCGACCACCCCCTAGTCGACCTCAATCTTGTCAGAAAAATTGACCTCCCAGTCACTAAACCCGCCATCCATACTATAGGTATCTTCAAATCCCTGTTCCGAGAAATACGCGGCGGCAGATTGACTCATATTTCCGTGATAACAATATACGATAAGAGGTTTACTCGGATCGGCATTTTCAATGAAGGGCTGCACGCCACTGTTGTCCAAGTGCAGTGCCGAACTGATACGGCCATTGCTAAAGGACCGCTCATCTCGTATATCTACCAACTGAAGGCCGCTCTCGGAAGCTTCTTCTAACATTGCCCGCGCCTGATGCACGTCTATTCGTTTAAAATCCATCTGCTATCAATTCCTGCTGACATTCTTGAGAAACAACGATAATAACAGCTTCTACGGTCACCCTGCGCTGCGTCAGGCTCCCTGCCGAGTAACTAGCCTACAACATCCCCCATAGCCCGTGGCAGAGCTACTAAGCAAGCTTTTTTATACAGTTTAATTATACAGTATGTATAATCAGTCTACTTGTAATGTTGGCACATCTGTACTGTCTATTTATACTGACCAGGCATTAGAAATGAGTGAAGAATCATGCTGAATAGCAAGCAACTTATTGAAATTACTGGGATTTCTCGAGCCACACTGAATAACTATGTGGCATTGGGCATACTGCCAAGCCCGGTAATCAAGACACCTAGCGAGGGCGAAGGCCGCGCTACCCGCCTCGGCTACTTCCATGAGGATGCAGCCGAGCGCATTAAGCAGGTCAAAATATTAAAGAAAAAAGGCCAAACCATGGCGCAAATCGCAAGGGAGTTTAATGAGAGTATGACTCCCCTGCCAAAGTTGCAGGAAAATGAATCAAGTGCACCTGCATTTATAACCTCTGGATTTGGAGGCCCATCGGATACTATGGGATTTGAAAAAGCCAGAAGAGCTATTTCCTCGGATGCTGGGCAGGGATCGCCCGGCAAACTATCTTCTCCACGGATGACCCAGAACCTTTCATTCGATGGCAGCCTGGAAGAACTTCCGGGCCCATCCTATATGGTGAACAACAATTTCGAGCTTATCTGGTGGAATAATCAGGCGCAGCACTCCTTTTTCAACCATAGCAAAGAGCTTCCCGGGGACCTGGAGTCTCGCAACCTACTAATATTACTATTCAGCACCGAAGCGGGTACAGATCCTGACCGCGTACGGGAGCTGTTACGTCCACACCTCGCAGCCGGCAAGAAAAAGTTAAGCCAACAAGCATTGATTAAAATCTATACGGCGCTGGATGGCGATGAACTGGGCATACTCAAAGACGTCTACGATCACGTTGCGCCAGTGGGAAGAGAGCCAATGATTCACTTCCCTACTATGCTTGCAGACGACAAAGGGAGTCTCTCGCCACACGATCTCTATGTCTGCTTCTATCGTGAAGGAATCTTTTTCACCCACAGTCCGGTAGTTCTCAATGATGATTATCTGTTAGATTTTCTAAGCAAGCGAAACCAGGTCATCAATGAATTGCTAAAAAGGCGCAAGCCTTATCTCACCGATGTCACCGTTATGGTGGCAGACTTGCAGAATTCGATAAAAATTTGTTCGGAACTGCCTGCAGAAGAATACTTCGAACTCATCAACAATATCTGGCAAGAGAGTGCACCCATATTTCGTCGGTTCTATGGTACTTATGGCAAGCATGCCGGCGATGGGATGGTGTACTACTTCTTCCCACAGCCGGACTGTGACTACAAGCTGAATGCTATAGAGTGCTCTCTCGAGTTGCAGAAAATGATGAAAGGAATCACCCAGCAATGGCAGACACGAAAAGGTTGGTTTAGCGATATCTTTTTAAACATAGGGCTGAATGAAGGTCAGGAATGGTTTGGCAGTTATCATGCTGGCGGGCACGTCGAGTTCACCGTGCTGGGCGAGACAATTAACTACGCGTCACGTATTAGTGATTTTGCACGAAATGGTTCCGTTTGGGCTACAAAAAATATGCTGAACCAGATACCTCAGAAAAAGCGCGACAGAATTAATTTTGGCATCACGCGCAAGACCCACGGCAATGAGTCTGTCTTTGTTACTGACACCTACTCCAGCATCAGCAATCTAATCGACGACAACTTGCCGGCGAACGAAAAGTTCAAGGATATCGAAATGATCCCTATAACAGAAATAAGAGCTATGGATTAGCCTCGCTAAAGAAGAAACATACTCAGCAACAAAAACCCAAACGCAGCGATGGCACCGCTAATCAACGCATAGGGTAATTGTGTTCTAACGTGATCTATATGGTCTGTAGCCGAGGCCATCGACGCTACAACCGTAGTGTCACTTATTGGCGACGCATGATCTCCAAACACCGAGCCAGACAAAACAGCAGCAAGAAACAGTGAGCTATTCAGGTCGATAGAGACAGAAATCTGAATGGCCAGCGGTATCATGATGGCAAACGTTCCCCAACTAGAACCTATAGCAAATGCTATAAAACCCGAGATAATGAACAGCAGGGGCAACAGAAAGGCTAGAGGAATACTTTCCTGTACCAGTTGAGCTACGTAAGCACCAGTACCCAAAAGATTAGCCACATCGCCGAGCGCTAAAGCAAACAACAAAATCATCGTCACCGGCAACAGCCCCCCTGCTCCCTTTAAGAAAATCTGCATCAACTCTTCAAGACCCATTCGGCCCTGTTGCAAAGTTAAGCCCCATGACGTAACAAGGGCCGCAAGTACCGCCCATAGAACAGATGTTGAACCAGATCCGGCGCTTATATTGCCGCCGCCGCTTACATACAAGCCTAAAGGCATGCTAATTACCATAACCACTATCGGCACAATCATGAATCGCGCCTTGTCAGCATCACTATGGTCAGCCTGTTGGGAAAGGATCGCGGGATCTACCATTGGCGTTGCATTTGGCCACAGCAGATCTCCAGCCTCGGTTCTTTTTTGCGCCTTTTCCATTGGCCCAATATCAACATCGCGAAAAATGACAAAGGCGCAGAACAAGATGACTACAATAGGATAGAGGTTAAACGGAATCGCATAGATAAAAATATCGATGGGATTCTCAATCTCGGCCGATCCGAGGAGGCTTATTATTACGGCACCCCAGGCATTTAATGGAATCAGCACACAAATAGGAGCAGATGTTGAATCGATAATATAAGCCAGCTTCTCTCTGGATATCTTGTATCTATCAAAAAGCGGCCTAGATATGGCGCCAGCAATTAACAGCGTTATATTGGATTCGATAAAAACCACTACGCCTGTCGCATAAGCCAACCACTGCGCGCGCTTGCCGTTAGTAACCCAGTTTCGATGCTCTAGCAAGTGTATAAAACCACGAACGCCCCCGACCTTCTCGATAGTGGCGATAAGGCCGCCGATTATTAAGGTAAACATGAGAACCCGCGTATCGCCGGCATCGGAAAACACATTGACTACGCCGTCTAGCGCTAGTCCTATACCGGCAACAGGATTAGCCGATTCGAGCAGACAGAAGCCGATCCAGATACCAACACTGAGGGACAAAATTACTTGCCGCGTTACGATTGCCAAGCCTATTGCTAGCAATGGAGGGATGATCGACATCCAATTAGCTTCATACATAGTTAAGATCATTCCTATTCAAACGGGGCTGCGGACAACCCTCTAAGCTTCATCACCTAAAGCAGCAGTATAGGCAATCCCATGCCCGGGCGAAACAGCGCTGGATTGAGTTCGCGATAAACAGAAAGCTCTAGCTAGAGAAACATCTAATGAGTATTGAAAGCATCGAAACAGTCTGCCTACACCTTCTTAACGAACATGGATTTCTATTTCATCGCTTCGATACCGTCAATTTTACAGTCAATATCGTGGCCACCTTCGACTAGGCGAATGATTTTCACTTTTGTGCCAACTGTTACCATCGAAGAGCTGCCCCTCATCCTAAGGTCTCTGATAAGCTTTTACCATCGGTGAGCACATTAGCATTGGCATCGCTTATCACTTTCTCTACAGACGGCGTCTCCTCACCGGGTGCCCATTCATGACAGTGTAAGACAGAGCCGTCCTCATAGGCATACTCCAGCTACATCTTGGGTACGGAGAAAAAGCTGGCCTATTCAAGCCTCTCAGTCTCGGGAAGGAAAATCGAGGGCAGCAACCATGAAGCGAGAATATAACAGGGTTGTTGGTACGATGTTTGTGAGCGCCCCAGGGGACCTGGATTAGGAGGCGAGTCGTCGAGATTTAATCGCATCGAAGACGCTAAGTTGCTGAAAGTCTTCAGCACAAATTTCGTACTTTGCGATCTTCTTGTTCAGCGTAGAGGGCGGAACACTGAGCAGCTTTGCCGCATTGCGCTGCATGCCATTGCTAGCCTTCAGTGCCTCGGTAATTCTCAGCTTCTCGATGTTTACCAAGATCTCGACCAGGGTATTAATATTCTTCTGCGTAAGAACTGATATAAGAATCTTTAATCGCAGAGATGCCCAGAAGATATTACCGTTTGTCTGTAGCAGCATGACGAAGAGGAAAAATATAGTCGCCGCCGGCATGGTGATAGCGGTGGACGACTCGAACCCAGCCAATCTAAACAATATGACTAGAACAGCAACCAGGAACATAGGGCTAAACGCCAGCAGATTCACCTTGCAGCGATTCCTGATCTCAAAACTGCTATT
>CAJQHM010000133.1 GCA_905478195.1 uncultured Pseudomonadales bacterium | reverse complement strand
ATATGGTCGGAACGTATTAATTCTATTTAGCATACACTAATTCTAGCGGTGGTTTGAAATTTAACCAGGATGCTTTGATATCGAGTGTTCAATAGATAATGTCAGTTTTAACGCGATCTAATTATAGAATTGGTGCTGCAAGCAAAGCTGTTGAGTTTAAAATATATAACAGGGGAGTAAGAATTACTTCCCTGTTATAAAGTGCTTAAATTTTAGTTGTTTATTTTAAAAATATACAACTGCCCCCCCCTTCCGCAATAGAAATATCTGCACCCGCAAATGCTGCGATGCCTTGAAAGTTACCGGAGGCTAATGAAAAAATCTTACTTTCGCGAATTTTAATTTATAAATTCGAAATGGTGCTGCACCGTCAGTCGGCGATTAAGTGCAGGGCAGCCAACTTATTGCCAGTCGGATCTCTTAAGTAGGCGATATACATCTTCGCGCCACCAAAATCTCGAATACCTGGTGGATCTTCGCACTCTGTGCCGCCCGCTGCCAATCCTGCCGCGTGCCACGCATCGACTTGCTCTGTAGTCTGAGCGCTAAAACTTATGGTACCGCCATTAGCGGCTGTCGCAGGCGCCCCATTCAATGGGGGAGTGAACGCAAAAAATACGCCTTTTCCATAATTGTAAAGAGTCCTTCCAGACTCCATCTGGTGACCTTCATCGTAGCCGAGGTGTATAAGTGTGGCGTCGTAAAAACGTTTTGACGCCCCGGCATCGTTGCTGCCCACTACTATATGACTAAACATAGTTACTCCATAATAAAAAAAATTTGGATGATATTGCTTGTATATGCGTTATTAAATTTGAGTTAATAAAAGTAATTTATAAATTCAATAACTGCAAGAGTATTATTTTTTTATATATTCTGAGCTTCTAAATATCCATATGCTGAGGACCGCATATTATTGCCTTTAGGCTAGCTGCGCCGCCCTCTAGTAGAGGTTCTAATAATTCCAAAAGGCCTGTCTCCACCCTCCATGTCAGATATTTTGCTTGGTGATCTAAAGTTTCCCAATCCTCGATTAGATGCACTGTATTTGATGCCTCCTCGATATATGTACTTACACTTATGCAGCCAGCAAAACTCCTAGTATCTGGCAATGCTGCTTTTAATAGCTCTTTTACTTGATCCAAGGTATTGGTTTTAGCAGGAAATGAAACTATTACTAAATTTTTCATGTATTTCTTCTCTCCTATTAAGGATTTTTTCAAATGCACCTTTTGCAAGTCGCTAAACCTTTATGTGTGTGATTTGATTCAAGTTAGACTTTTAAATATAGATGCAGCAGCAATGTCTTCGCTGTACCTGTATGAAACTTAGCTCCAAGCGTCGTAAACAGCACCAACCCAAGTTTTTTGAATTAGATCGAAAGTGGCTTCTGCATAATTTTGGTCACCGTTGCTTGCATTATCTAATCCTTTTGCATGTATAAGTGTGCCTTCTCGCCTCCATAAGCCTTGTAATGAAGCTGCTATCATTTCGCCCTCACCGGTTATTGTTCGGGCATCACCAAGGTACGTGCCGGTAATTCTATCGCTCGAACTAGATAATAATGTGATTGAAAGATAGACTTTTCCATACTTTCCAACTTCCGCCTCCATGTTTAATGTTGTAGAGTCTTCATCTACTGAAATTGCGCTAATTGAGAAATTAAAATCTGCAATCTTTTCCATTTTCGTCACCTTTTTTTAGAAACTTTCCAAAATTCTATTACTAGCCAGTTATGCATCATCGTAAAAATATTATAACTACAATCAGAGTATATAAATTTAAAAAATATTCAAGAAAAAATTTCATGCTAAAACTATCGGTATTTTCTTGTTTAAATATATTTGCAATCCATTCGTGAGAAGCGAATAGAATACGATTACCAACTAAACTAACTCGTCGGTAAAGCTAAAGGCTAAGCATGTAATTAATACTCCTAATCGTTTTAAGTAAATCATATAATAAAAATTTCACTAAAAGTGCTCTGTCTTGTAATCCGTAAAAGCAAAAAAAAGAGAAACCGAAAAGAAAGCAATCATAGATCTCATAATCCCGGTAGATTTCTGGAATTAAACTATCAAGTACTTGAGTAGCTTATGTTCTAATATTTGCTAAATTTTGCGCTACACTTTAGGTTCTTTAGTGGCTTTCACATTGCCATTGGTTCCAAATTTTCATCTATGCCCATGAATTCGGGGCGACGTCAGACGGGAAGAAAACCAAGAAATACTGCCAACTTATCAATTTAAAGTTGCTCTGCTTAGGTTGTCAGCGTCCCTAAAATATTTGCAGAGTTTGCTCAGTTTGGCATGGGCTAGAGCTTGGCGCAGTTGTAGGCTTCGGTGGCTAATGCGCTCCTGCTATTTCCAGCCTCTGCTGCTCCAAGTAAGATAGTCCTTCCCATTTTGCCGGAGGCTGGGTCGATGTATATGAGTTTGGAGCCGAACGAGTCCAAACAGCTTACTTTCCCGTTTAAGGTTTCCGAGCAATCTAGGAGGCTCTCCTCTTCCGACATTCTGTAGCTGGAATATTTGCCGCCTAATCTAAGTAACATAGTTATAGGCTCAACATCCATTTGCCTCCAAGCACTGTTCTCCCATATAAGCTGTATTCCCGCCTCTTGCTGGCATTTCCAAATTTGTTTTTCTTGGGCTATGACGAGAGGTGATAGGAGTAGCATCATCAGTGATGTTAGTTTTCTAATAGTGGCGCTCCTTATCTCTATATTATTTTAAGAGCCATAATCTGTTAGTTTTCCCAATTACTTATTCGTCGGCAGCCACAGCGCCATTGGTTCCAAGCGCTGTGCCATCGCCATTCATGCCCATAGACTCGTAACGACGCCATCCGGCTAAGATGCCTACCAGGCCATGGTTACCTTCGTGACAGGCATACTCATAAACAGGGTCTGGGGAGGAGTGCATTGGAAACTTAGCGGACCAAGGCTGATCCCATGACTGGGGATCTTCTACGGTGAAGTCATACTCCAGCGTGGCCGCATTGACGCGCGTTATGTGTTCGGTAACAACGGCCTGATCGGAAATGCCTTCTTCGTTGTAGTCGTGATAGAAGTCCTTGGTCTGGATAACCAGCGTATCGCCCTCCCAGTGTGCTACGGAATTGCCTTCCCATAATAGCTGCTTCGTCTCACGTTCGTCAGCAATAGGGATGATGCGAGCGGAATGCACCATCTCATTCAGGATCATAACGCTATCCTTTGTTTGAACGATCTGCAAATTATTGTTGTAGCCGCCTGGAACGATTGGCGGGCCGGCAACAAAACCGGTTAGGCATCTATCGACCGTGGTGCGGCCTTCGGGCCCGGCACTCTCGAATAGCATCTGGTTTCTGGCCTCGCGGCGCAGACGTCCGGCTTCATTCAATGGGGGGCGACGGCCGTTGGGCGGATCATAGATAAGCGATGTGCGGTAGTCACCCAGGGCATTGGTTCCTCTTTCATACCAGAAGTTATTGTAGGAAATAACACCGGGTGGATAGCCTGCGCCGCCTACCGAGTCGATGATCAAGTCACGATTTTGGCGTCTTAGTTCAAATTTCTCCCATTCCGCTACTTCTTCAGCGGTCAGGGTCGCTTTGTCTGCGAGTTCCGGCGGACGATTCAATGGTGTCAGTGTTCTGAACGTGTAGGTACCCTGAAGATCGGGCTGGCCATATTCTGTGCGGGGTATGCTGCCGTCTTGCGCCAGCAGGGCGGGGGCAAACAGCAGTGCACCTAAGCCCAGGTAGCATGCTCTAAGGATGTGTTTCATCGTCTTGTTCTCCAGATCTGAGTCGGAATAACGGTTCAATCTCGGTAGGAATAAATCAAATTAACGCTTAGCAGGCGAATGGTCAACAGTATCCCCAGGCATAGTGCCCTAATGCCCTTTTTCTGACCGGGATTCCTTGCTATTGTTGCGCCTTCGATTTTTCCAGAGAGAAGGGTTTTAGTTTCATGGTTAACATATTGTTTATCGAGCACGACGGTAGTGAGTATCCAGTAGAAGTAGCAACCGGCGCTTCGGTAATGCAGGCGGCAGTTAGCAATGGCGTGCCTGGTATCGATGCGGACTGTGGCGGCTCCTGTTCCTGCGCCACCTGTCATGTGTATATAAAGGAAGAATGGTTGGCAAAGGTCGGTGAGGTAAATCCTACCGAAGAAGCGATGCTTAGCCTGAGTACCGACCGCAAAGAAAACTCGCGTCTGTCCTGTCAGATTCAGGTGACTGAGGAGCTTGATGGCTTGGTTGTTACAACGCCGGAGTTCCAGTTCTAAGACAAACTGATAGCAGATTAAGCGCTGAAGTAATGTCCTATGGGGGGACGGCCGTATGAGCGAAGCAGTAAGCGGGCAGCCGCAAAAGAAGAGTAAGTGGAGCCTGGTAGGTAAGGATCCCTATGCCATGCCTATAGAGCAGATAGACCTCTCCCACCCCGGCATCTGGCAAGCCAATGAATACCTGCCGTTCATGGAGCGGCTGCGTAAGGAAGAGCCGGTGCATTATTGTCCCGAGTCGGCGGTAGGTCCTTACTGGTCGGTAATGAAGTACGCGGACATTATGCAGGTCGATACCTCGCCGCAGATCTATTCCTCCGAGCCCACGATCGGTATTGTCGATACCTTCCAGGAATATTCACTTCCCGCTTTCATATCGATGGACCCCCCTAAGCATGATGAACAGCGCCGTGTCGTTCAGGGTGTTGTCGCTCCCGCTAATCTTAAAAATCTCGAAGGGCTGATCCGCCAGCGCGTCTGCACTATTTTGGAAGGCTTACCGGTAGGAGAGGAATTTGATTGGGTGGAGCGGGTGTCAATCGAGCTCACCACACAGATGCTCGCTACGCTGTTTGATTTTCCATTCGAAGATCGCAGTAAGCTCACTTACTGGTCCGATGCGGCGACTGCCATTCCAGGCGGCGGCGTGGTTAGTGATCATCAGGAGCGATGGCAGGCTATTCAGGATTGTCTCGCCTATTTTACGCGCCTGTGGAACGAGCGCGTGGGCCAGGAGCCGGGCAACGACCTGATTTCGATGCTGGCTCATGGCGAGGCGACGCGCAATATGCCCCAGGAAGAGTATCTGGGTAATGTACTTCTGCTAATCGTAGGAGGCAACGATACCACGCGCAATTCGATCTCAGGTGGTGTGTTGGCGTTGAACGAAAACCCGGCCGAATATGACAAGTTGCGCGCAGATCATAGTCTTATCCGTAATATGGTGTCGGAGATAATTCGCTGGCAGACTCCCCTGGCCTATATGCGCCGAACCGCTCTGATGGATACCGAACTTGGTGGAAAGCACATCAAGAAAGGCGACAAGGTCGTCATGTGGTACGCCTCCGGCAATAGAGACGAAGACTCCATAGAGCGAGCGAACGAGTTTTTGATCGATAGGCCCAATGCCCGCCAACATCTTTCATTCGGGTTTGGTCTGCACCGTTGTATGGGTAACCGGCTCGCAGAGATGCAGCTGACTATAGTGTGGGAAGAGATCATGAAACGCTTCCACAAGATAGAGGTCGTGGGGGAGCCCGAGCGAGTTTACTCTAGCTTCGTTAAGGGCTATACCAAGTTGCCTGTAGTGCTGCATGGTTTGAAGTAGTCACCTGAAACGGCAGGCAGTCTCGATTGTCGCTGCTCAGAATTAGGCTTCGATAGGCAGGCGCAACTCTTCGGCTTGCTCCGATGTGGATGGACTGCAGGCGGCCAGAGTCAGGCAAAAGCCCATACTCGAGACCGCTAGCATTGCTCTCTTTGTGGATATCAGCATAGTCATATTTCTAGCCTCATTTTGGTGGTTTATAAGATTAGTGTGTGCCTGCTAGCCGTTGGTTTCAATCAGATGTGAGGCTGCTCTTGATGTAGATCAACAGCGGCAGACACTTAGAATAGAGGATAGGCGGCAGGATTAGAAAAGGGCTAGGGAAGGGCTGGGGAAGGGCTAGAAAAGGCTTACTTACCGAAAATATTTTCCTTGCTGGTGCGAACAAAACGGCTATTACCCTCTCGGCGTGTGAAGCCTACACTGTCGAAATACTCGAGTAATTCTATACAAAGATTGCGACCTATCTCTGAGGCGTCGCGAAACTGGATAACTGAAAATCCCTCATCAGTATCTTTATCTTCTTCGGTCGCGGCTAGTTGTTCGGTAAAGCCTGCGAGGGTCATTATGGTCTCGGGCAGGTAGTAGCGATTCTCGGCGACCTTGATCAGGGTTCCAGCCTTGGCCGATTCACGAAGAATTCGCTCCAGCGACATCAGAGGAATATTGGTCATCTCAACCAGCTCCCGCGTACGCGGGGGTATAAAGCCCGCCTGCAACAGTATCGGTCTGACCTGCGCAAGAAAGGCTTCTTCCTCTGCGCTGAGAGAGGTTTTGTGAGTGGGCAGATGCAGCAGTGTGCCGGTGCGTTTGATCTCGCCGGAGTCCAGCAGTGTCTGCAGGATACCGTGAAACAATAGATGGGAGCTGGCGAAGTCTACACCACGGCTTAGGGCGGGCTCACTAAGGCCTTGTTGACTGGTTTGCTTCTCATGAAAATTCTTAAGAAAGCCCAGGATCTCCTTGCAATACTCACGATGGTATTTCTCATGGAGTAATAGAGGCAGGGTGAGTTTTTCCAGGCTTAGTGCGCTGTAGTTGATACTCTCTGTTTGCAGTTGCTCACAGAATTTGTCGATTTGCGCCTCGCGAATATTTCGATTCGTTGCAAATTCCTGCAGTTTGACTCCGTCTGCCTCTGTCTGCAGAAGCAGCTTCAGTGTGGTGAGCGAGTCATTCTGCATTGCACTTAATTGAGCGAGTCGTAATTCGCTGCTGCGCCTGCGTCTCGGTACGAATATATCGACTACACTGCCACCGCCCAGAGTGTGTTGTGAGGCAGGGTCGCGCACGATGAATCTGTCGCCGTGGTGGGCGATCATGGTTGCATTGCATTTAATCTGATAGAAACTCTCGCCCAGATGACGAATATTGACTATGTGGTGAGAGGCGCCTATGTGCAGATGGTATTGCGCACTGCTGTGCAGTTTGAAATTGCTATCGATGAAGTTCAGTGCCACGTCCATACGGTTAATCGGATGGAAGAGTTTCTCATCGACTAGCCAGTCGCCACGGCTGACTAGTTTATGATCCAGACTCATATTCAAGGCGGCGCGTTGACCCGCATGAATTTCGCTTAGCTCGGTCTTGTCCAGCCTTGCACCGCGCAATTTGCTTAGTTCTCCCGTGGCCGTATGCCTGAGGTTTGCTCCAGTCTTGGTGGAGCCTGCGCGAATGCTACCTGTGACTACGGTGCCGATTCCCTTGGCTACGAAACTTCGATCGATTAGGTAGCGAAAATACTGTGAGTCATCTGCGGCCGTCTTAACTCCGCTGTCGTTGCTGAACTGACTCTCCAGGTACTTGCTGAGGTCGTCGATGCCGCTGCCGGTTTCGTTGGATAGCGGGAAGATGGGGGCGTTCTTCAGGCTGGTGCCAGTCTTGAGCTGCTCTATTTCTTCGACAACGCTGCGAACACGCTCGGGGTCGCAGCGATCGGTCTTTGTGAGTGCGATCGCGCCTCGTGATACGGCTAGCAGGTCTAGTATGGCCAGATGCTCGCGGGTTTGCGGCATGATGCCATCGTCTGCGGCGATGACTAGCAGGGCGCCGTCTACCGCACCAACTCCAGCTAGCATATTGTTAATGAAGTCGATATGACCTGGCACGTCGACGAAGCCCAGGGTGTTCTGAAATTCCTCGCCGTCGATCACGCTGCTGAAATGGTGATACGCATAGCCTGGGACTATGGTGAGGCCACGTTTCTTCTCTTCCGCGAGGGTGTCTGTATCGATGCCGGTGATGTTCGCCACCAATGAGGTCTTACCATGATCGACATGGCCGGCGGTGGCGAAGATGAGTGAGCGAGTGTTGTTCTGGGAAGCTTCAGACATTAATGGTTTCTACTACGGAATGCAGCTTGACCTGCCACGAGTGATTAAAGCGGTGAGTATAGGTCAGTCACGCCCGACTGTCAGGGGCAAGCTGTCTCGAAGCGGCGTCAGCTCGCGCCGCTTCGATTAAATCGGATGATGAAATAGATCATGGTGGCGAAGATGAGCGCTGCCAGGATGAAGCCTGCATTGATTACACCCGTCGACATATTTACGATGCCATAACCTACCGACCCGGTGAGAAGTGCATAATAAAAGAAAGGCATTAATGTCTTGCGAATCACTGCGCCTTCCTTGCCTATTAACCCAACTACGGCAGACGCGGCCACCACGTTGTGCACGCAGATTATATTACCCGAGGCTCCGCCAACGGCTTGCAGAGCAACTATCCAGGTTGGGTCAGCCATGATGCGTTCACCCACGCCAAACTGAAACAGGGAAAACATCATATTGCTGACGGTGTTGCTGCCGGCGACGAAGGCACCCAGGCCACCGATGAAGGTAGAGAAGAAAGGCCAGGCCGAGCCTGTAAGATTCGCGACGCCTTCGGCGAGGACCAACGGCATCTGTTCGTAACCTGCGGCGCCACCACTGGAATTGATGAATACCTGAACCATGGGCACGGTAAACACCAAAGCCATCGATGCAGGTACCAGGGTCTTGAAGGATTTTCCCAGAGCAATCTTGTATTCGGATACCTTTAGGCTGTGCAGAGCTAGAGTGATGAGCGAGACGATTATGAATATCGTACCGGGCGACCAGAACGGTTGGAATGAGGCGGTGATGTCGCTACCGAAAATTTCACGCCACGACCAGGTTGTTAGAATGCCGGGCCCGCGTAATACAGGCTCAAGGTTAAAATAGGGCAGACGTGTAATAACCAGCAGGCCGGCTACGAATAGATAGGGTGACCAGGCGCGCACGATGTTCATCACAGGAGTGGCTTCATCTTCGGCATCCAGTTGCATACTCCCGGTCCATTCTTCGTCCCAGTTTTCCTTGTCGTCGAAGTCCCAGATTTCGTCTTCCTTGGGCAGCAGGAATCCGGCTTTCGCCGCGCTAACGACGACGGCCAGGCCAACGAGCCCGCCGATTAGAGAAGGAAACTCTGGCCGAAAATAGGTAGCAACCAATAGATAGGGGATAGTCATGGCGAAGGCGGCAAACAGGGCAAACTTCCACACCTGAAAGCCTTCGGCGAACGATTTATTCTTACCGAAGAATCGCGTCATTACGCCTACCACTAACAGTGGGATAAAGGTGCCGGCTATGGCGTGAAGCAGGGCGATTTTGGTAGCGATAAAGGCGAGGAAACCATCCCACTCGGCATAGCCAAGCTGTGCTGCATAGGCCGCCATCTCCGGGTCGGCCGAGAGTCCGGTGTTAACGCCAACCATAATCGGTGTGCCCATTGCACCGAAGGACACGGGGGTGCTCTGAATTATCATGCCGGCAACCACCGCCGCCATGGCAGGAAAGCCCAGGCCAACCATAAGCGGAACTGCTACCGCGGCCGGTGTGCCGAAGCCAGCGGACCCTTCAATGAAGGAGCCAAATAACCAGGCGATGATTATTACCTGAATGCGGCGATCCGGTGTGATGTCTGAGAAGCCCTGGCGAATAGCCCGTATAGCACCGCTCTGTTGTAGGGTGTTCAGCAGCAAGATAGCACCGAAGATAATATAGATGAGAGTACCTGCTACCCAGAGCCCGTTTGCACTGGCAGCCAAGACTTTATTAGCAGGGACCTGCCACACGAAGAAGGCCAGTGCTGCGGCTACCACATAAGCGATAGGCATCGCACGGCTTGCAGGCCAGCGCAGCAGCACCAGGAAAATTGCGACAGAGATTATAGGTAGAAGCGATAGTAGGGCAAGTATTCCAGTGCTCATGCTTTATTCTTCTTTTTTGTAGTGAGCGATGCTTGGCAGCTTAGCAGAAAATTTAGAAACTGAGAAACCCATTCGATTCGAGCCATATGGCAAAGGGACAAGAGCGCTGATAAGTGGAATAATGGGGTTCGCAGCCCATTGTCACGGGTGACAAATTCATCACTAGAAGGAAGCAGACTATGGAGATTTCAACGATTGTGGTTTTGGTTGTTATTGCTGCTCTATTTTTCTATGTCATTGGTATTTATAACCAGTTGGTCAGTCTCAAGAATCGATACCAGAATGCGTTCGCGCAGATCGAGGTGCAGCTGAAGCGTCGCTATGACTTGATTCCTAACCTGGTTGAAACGGCGAAGAGCTATATGGAGCACGAGAAGGGCACGCTGGAGGCGGTCATCAGTGCGCGTAACGCTGCCGCCAATGGCCTGGCCGCCGCTGCCGCCGATCCTGGTAACGCTGCTGCTATGCAAGAACTAGTGGGGCAGGAAGGTGCGTTGACAGGTGCGCTGAGCCGTTTCAATGTGGTCATGGAGGCCTATCCAGATCTCAAGGCGAACCAGAACATGATGCAGCTCAGTGAGGAGCTCACCACAACTGAAAACAAGGTCGCTTTTTCAAGACAGGCTTTTAACGATCAGGTAATGGCTTACAACACCTACAAGCAGTCATTTCCGCCGGTGGCGGTGGCAGGGTTTTTTGGCCACGGTAGCGACGCAAGTCTGCTCGAGTTCGCTGACAGCGAAGCGATCCAAGAAGCGCCGAAAGTTTCTTTTTGATTTCGAGTCGAGGACGCTCGGTTTCGCGCGCGGTAGAGATTGAAACTTCCACACTCATAGACGGTGGCGGATAAGATGAATTTTTTCGAATCCCAGGACACGGCTAAACGCAATACAGGGAAATTAATTTTCCTGTTTGTGCTTGCCGTGCTTTCACTGATTATCGTCACGAATCTTTTGGTGATGGCCATCTTCAGTTTTTCTGGAACTGGCATGACCAGTATGGCGGCCACGACTCGTTTTCAGTTTGATCCCATGCTGTTTCTTGTTATCGGTGCCGTCGTCACTTCGGTAGTTGTGCTTGGTAGCCTCTATAAAATTAGCGCTCTCTCCGGCGGTGGGGCCCGAATCGCCGAGATGATGGATGGACGCCTGTTGGTCTCCGGCAGTCAGGACCCGGCCGAACGCCGCGTCCTGAACATAGTCGAAGAGATGGCGATCGCCTCGGGTACGCCGGTGCCACCGGTCTATCTGATGGAGGAGGACGGTATCAATGCCTTCGCCGCCGGCTATTCTCCCAGCGATGCCATCGTCGCGGTTACCAGGGGCAGCATCGACACGCTAAGCCGGGATCAACTGCAGGGTGTTATTGCGCACGAGTTCAGTCATATCTTGCACGGCGATATGCGCATTAATATTTGGCTGATTGGTGTGCTGCACGGCATCATGATTCTTGGAATCATTGGCTACCATCTGCTTAGGGGTAGTGCCTATAGTCGTCGCTCGAAGAATTCTGGTGGCATTGTCTTCCTCGGGCTGGGTCTGGTCGTAGTGGGATTCGTGGGCACGTTCTTCGGCAACCTGATCAAGGCGGCAGTCAGCAGGCAGCGGGAATATCTAGCAGATGCCTCCGCCGTGCAATTTACCCGCAACCCCGATGGTATAGGGCAGGCCCTGATGCAGATCGCGCGGCACCAGAATCACTCCTATCTGCAGAACCCTAATAGTGCAGAGATCAGCCACGCCCTGTTCGAGGAAGGGCAGGTCTCCGCGCTAAGTCGTCTCTATGCCACCCATCCTCCGCTGGAGGAGCGTATACGGGCTATTCTTCCTAGCTGGAATGGTGACTATGAGCAGAGCGATTGGGATAGAGCTGCGTTAGCTGCAGATGAATCGAAGGCGGCGCAATCTCAGCAGGATCAACGGGCGAAAGCGACCGCCATACTAACTGGTGCTACGGGGGTGCTTCTGGCGGATGCGCTGGTTAATCAGGTAGGCAATCCAGAGGGTAAGCATCTTGCCTACGCCGATGATTTGTTGAAGCACATGCCGCCACTGTATCTGGATGCGGCGCGAGAGCCTTCCGGTGCACGTGCTGTCGTCTACTCTCTGGTGCTAAGCGATACTGAATCCGATCGGGCCGAGCAGTTGAGCATCCTGCAGAATGAGGCGGATGTTGGGGTCTATGATGAACTGCAGCACTTGCTGCTCAGTGATCAGGTGGTGGAGGCCGAGCAACGCTTGCCGCTGGTCACTATTGCCTTGTCTAGTCTGCGTCAGCTTTCACAGAACCAGTACCGGTTATTTAAATCCAATTTCAAGCAGTTAATCGAGAGTGACAAGAAGATTAATTTGTTGGAATGGTCTCTGCAGAAAATCGTTGTGTATCATCTGGATGCTGTGTTCGAGAAAAAAGACGCGCCGTATTTTGGTACAAAAACGCTAAAAAGCAGTGGACAGTCGATTGCTGTATTGCTCTCGATTCTCTCCCATTCTACCAAGCAGGAAGGCATCTCGCTTGATGAGGCATTTCATGCCGGAGCGGATAAGCTGGGTCTCTCTCTCGATCTAGTCGCCGTGAAAGATATCGATTTTGACATTCTCAATGGCGCTCTGGATGCTCTCGCCGAACTGAAGCCGCTGAAGAAGCCGGCCTTACTTAAAGCCTGTGTCAGTTGTATCACAGCAGATGGGAATATTCAGGCGATAGAGACGGAATTACTGCGAGCCATCGCCGCGACTATCGATTGCCCGATGCCGCCCCTTCTCGCTGACTAGATCACCCTGCATCGGCCTGGACATCTTTAACATAGTCTTAGATCAGGCAGTCAATTCCATCGAGTAAGATGTGCAGGCTCAGTCCTATTCCCAGTGCTCGCGTCTTCGGGTGAATCAGAAGCATCAGGTAGAACACTATAGGCAGCGTTGTGTGCAGCGGATGAAAGCCTATGCTGCAACGCTCCGCATCATAGATAGGGTCGGCGAGCAGGTGATCGACGTCGATCAATAGCCCGGCCAGCATTAGCCCATAGTTCTTTAGCCAGGCCTTTCGATACAGGCCGGCGGCGATGGGCAGGGGTAATAGGATGTGTAGAAATATGTGTAAGATTGCTTACTCTACGCTGCAAATAGTAAGGATTTAATTTCTAGAAGATATCGCGAACCTCATACGCGACATTTGGATGGCTAGTGTAGCAGTTTTTCGCAACCCCTCTTATGTTCTTATAATCGCCAGATTCACTTCGTCTGATTATTGCGCGTTCTAGCGGGCTTTCCCCAATGTGTTTGTGGTATCCGCAAGGAGTGGTGACTTTCCTGTCGACAGCTAGATCGGTAGAATATTGCTATCCTCTAGATAGCGATTGCAGCCACCGGAACCTGGCATGACAGATACAACAGATTCATCTTCCTTCACTTTGACGCATCGGATTGCGCAAGAATCCGATATCGAAGCGATTCGGCATTTGATGCAGGCATCGATTGCCGAGAACATGAAGGCATTTCTGTCGGCTAGCGAGATCGAGGCGGCGAAGGAAACGATGGGGGTAGACAAGACTCTCATCGATGATGGAACGTATTTTCTGGTCGAGACAATTCACGAGGGGAAATCAGTGCTGGTGGGTTGCGGAGGTTGGGGCAAACGCAAGACCCTCTATGGCGGTGACCATACCGTAGGTCGCGACGACAGTCTGAGTGATCCCGATGCCGATGCGGCACGCATACGTGCCATGTACACCCATCCAGATTGGACGCGCCGTGGAATCGGAACATTCTTGCTGGATCTTGGTGAGGATGCAGCGCGCCTCGCGGGGTTTAAGACTATTGAACTGGGGTCAACCGTGCCAGGAGAGCCTTTGTATCTGGCGCGTGGTTATGTCGAGGTCGAGCGCAGGGTGAAGCGTGCAGCGAATGGCTCTGCAAGTACCATCATCAAGATGGTCAAGCCTCTAGCCTAGCTAGTCATTATTCCAGCCATTAACAACCTGCGCGGCTCTGAAAACGCCGTCGGCCGATTGTAAAACCTTCAATCGCATTTGCGCTGAAAGATTGGGTGTGGTATCCAGAAAGCGTCTAACTATTTCCGCAGCTGCTGTTGAGTTGTGTCCCTGTAGCGTCGAATCCAGCCAGCGTCCGGGAAAGAAAATATCGCCGCTCTGCTGAATCTCTTCGATCATATTCAGCGCTGGAGAGATCAGGTCGATAGATTCTTTGGCACGCAGCGGATGGTGAATATTACTCAGGCCGGCAATAACCCAGGCCTCGCGGTCGCGATTCGCCTCCTCTTTCAGTGACTCGAAAAAGCTATTGCGCAGGGTAGGGTTGGCTGAGAGTGAATCCCTTACAAACCGAAACCGCGCGAGTCTGTCCGGGTTCTCGATGCGCTCCTCCTGCTGGGAAAGCAATGCCTCAGCATCGGCGATGCCTCTTATGGCAAGGTTGCCGGCTAGCGTAATCTGATCGAGTTCGGAAAGAGGCAGGTCAGTTGCTTCCTCGTCGCCACGCCACAGTCGCTCGAGCCTGGCCAAGCCTTCGCGGCTAAGCGCCAGGTTGCGATAGGCAGAGTAGAAAGACGCGCGACCAGAGCGGGAGCGCTCGCTTGTCACTTGCGACCATAGAGTGTTCTCCAGCGTAGTGCTCCAATCCCTGCGTTCAATTTCGCTTAGATAGTTCCAGAAGACGCTGCCGGTGTAGGACAGGATTCGCGAGACGACTAATTCGTCCTGCTCGCTGGCAAGAGAGTTAATCGCGGTTTGTAGAAAAACCTCAGGGGCGAGTCGGCCTTCCAATAGTTGATCCCATAGACTTACCCAGGTTGCGCCACGAAGCAGGGCGGTTTCCAGTCGGTCTATATTGGCGAGTAAATAGGCTTGGCTGTCGGCGTCGAGGATGAAGCCGCCATATTCCACACCGCTCCCATTGGGTAATACGAAGCGGGCGTTTCCATGGCCGGCCAGGCGCTGCGGTTTGGAGCCTAGCTCGATGGTGATCGCTTCATTGGATTCGATAGAGCCTACACGCAGCTGTAGAGTCTGTGGCCATGTTCGTCCTCTGCTTGCAGGATCGCGCTGTGTTATCACGATATCATCGCCTCCGCGCTCGATACTAATAGTAGGGCGGTTTGCTTCCTCTACCCAGACCTCGCTCCAGGCGGCGAGGTCTTGCTCGGAGCGTTTGTCGAGAATGGCGATTAGATCAGGCCAGGTCGCGTTGCCATAGGCATAGGTCGACAGGTATTCACGCATGCCGTCGCGGAAGGACTCGGCGCCGACACGGTTCTCCAGATGCTGCATGACGATGGGTGCCTTCTGGTAGATGATCGCGCCGTAGAGAGTTCCCGCGAAGCGCAGGTTTTCCAGAGGCTGTCGAATCGGATTGGAACCCTCTGTGCGGTCCACCGAATACGCAGTCGGATGATGGGCGGTCAGAAAGCGCAGCTCATGATCTACATCGGGGAAAGAGGGGTTTACTATCTTCGCGGCCATGAAGTTGGCGAATACTTCCTTGGTCCAGACATCATCGAACCAATTCATCGTTACCAGATCACCGAACCACATATGCGCCGTCTCGTGAGCTATGAGAGACGCGCGTCCCAGCATCTGGTTCTGAGTTGCGGTCTCATCCAGTAATACGCTCGCCTGGCGATAGAGTATTCCGCCGGGGTGTTCCATGCCGCCGTATTGAAAGGAGGGAATGAGAACGAAATCGAACTTCTGAAACGGGTAGTCGGTCTGCGTATAGTCCTCCAGCCATTCTACGGAGGCCGCGTGGAGCCGGAAGACTTCCTCTGAATTGCGTGCCACCTTGGCGGCGTCGGTCTCGCGGTGGTACATGTTAAAGGTGCGGCCGTCGATCACTGCCGTTTCCCTCTCGAACATGCCTGCGGCTACAGCGAAAAGATAGCTGGGCATGGGCTGCGTTTCCAGGAACGAATAATGTGTGCGACCAGCTTCTGTATTGCTAGTGGACTCTGGCCCGTTAGCGATTACCTTCCATTGCTCCGGTACAGTTACTTCCCAGGTTACTCGGCCTTTTAAGTTTGGTTGATCGAATAGGGGGAGAGAAAAGTGGGCGCGGTCTGGAACAAATAGCGCATACATAAAGTCTTCGCGTCGATTGAGGGCTTCATCGCCGACATCGAATTTCAGGTCGACAGTATTCTCACCCGGTCTCAGCGACTGCGCAGGGATGACGATATGATCGTTCACCGGCTGCCAGGTTGAGCTCGCGCCGTTAACGCTCACGCCGTGGACTCGCTGCTCGGCTTGCAGGAAGTCGATAACCAGGGGCTGAGCGCTGTTATCATTCCAGCTCAAGCTGATTCGAGACTTTCCGGTAATTGTCTCTGTGCGAGAGACGGGAACATCAAGTGCAAAGTGATAGCGCAGATTGGAAATCGTCTCGCTGCGATGCTCGGCAAGTTCCCAGGGGATGCCTTGGTCGGTGGCAAGTTTGCCACTGCTGCAGCTGTTGAGAATTGAGATCGCTACTACCAAAAGGAATGCTTTCATAAACGGTATTAGCTACTGCCCAGAGATCGTCTAAGTCGAAGGAACTTCAATCTCTCTTGTGCGGCGCTGCCTAGCGAGCCAGCGTAGAAAGCGGCGGATCGCCAAGGCTAGACCCGTCCACACCATAAGGATTGCCGCGAAGGATGCCAGACCAGCTATGGTCTGTCCTGTAATACCTAGCGCTTCTCCAGTATGTAGGAATCTAACCCATCGTCGCGCCTGACGTCCAGCGGTCTGACTGGTAAAGGGTGCCCAGGTGATGACATCGCCGGAGCTGACATCGAGGGTGAGGGCATGACGCTTCTGTGGCTGCCCGCCATCGCCTTCGTCGATGATTATCGTCGTTGCGGTGGAGGTAGTATCCCCAATGGGCAGAGACAGGGTGCGCCAGTCATCGCTGTAGGTTTTCGCTGTGTCTACCAGCTCGGCGTAGGGAATTCGGTCGGCTACGACTGCGTTGGCTGTCTCGTCGCTAACACTGCTTCGGATAGGGGGTTCTTCGCCCGCGAGTCGGTAGACGAGATTATTTGCCCAGGAGTAGTTGAATACCGTTGCGGTCGAAATGATGACGAGCAGTGGAATGGCGGCCCAAAACCCGAACACATGGTGCCAGTTAAAGTCTCTGGCCTGGGTATTGCTGTTCTGTCGATTGAATAGAATGCGCGACCGCAGTGTAGCCCAGGCAAATATCTTTGGGAGCCAGAGGTAGATGCCGCTGAGTACCAGAAACAGGAACATCAGATTCGCCGCGCCGGTTACGACCCGCGCCGAGCTCCGATTGTCGCCGGTCATATTGAACCAGCGATGCCAGCCGCGCACGGTGGCGAAGAATGCGCTGAGGGAATCCGAATGGGCAGGGTAGGCCTGACCGGTATAGGGGTTGAGGTATTGTGTCTGGCTACGGCCCTGCCTAAGCATGGCTGGGGCAGTCGGGTCTGAGCTGATCAGCAGAGTGCTGGGTTCGAATCCCTGCAGTTCTCGACTTGCCGCGATCAATTCATCGGCGCTCATCATCTCCTGGCCGGACTGTGCTGCACTGTAGTAGCTGCTGTCCTCCCAAACCTGAACCTGGCGTTCATAGGTAAGGACTACGCCGGTTACGGACATCATCAATACCACAATGCCGGCACTTACGCCGCAGGCAAGATGAAGCCAAAAGACTGTTTTTCTAAACATGAGAAGACCGCTTATAATTAATACAAATACGAATCATTCTCATTCTACTAGTAATCCTGCCATCATGTCACCCTTTAATGCAGTGGCATGGCGGTTTCTAGATAGGGCGTCGCTTCTGTGAATTCAATACAGGCGGTAGTGGTCAGAACAGTAGCTAGGCGGTGCGCAATAGACGAACTGAGAAGGCCCGCAGGCAACTCGGCTTCTCCTGCGTAATTTGCAAGTTGCAGGCTATTACGAAAAGCAGGTTTTTACTCGAGAGAAAGGGAAGGCGTAAGCACTACTTGGCTCTTTGCCTTCTCTGTTTGACTTTCTTATCGGCGATCCTTCTTTAATGTCTTCTTCCTAGAAGTACCACATAAGCCGGGCATAGAAATTCCGGCCCAGTCCAGGCATCCGGCTACGCGTAGCGATGTCAGGGTTGAAGGATCTGTTATAGGCGGCTAGATGATCAAGGTAATCTTCATCCAATAGGTTTTCCACTCCCAGGCGTAATTCGGTATCTGTGTCGAAGCTGATCATGGCTGACATGTTCAGGATGCTATAGCCATCCGTCACCTGTTCTATATTGGTTGCAGAGATACGATCCTGTTCTGCGTAGGTAATGCTCTCGAGAGTGCCGGTCCAGTTATTGGCCCTGTAATCTAACGATATCAGCATATTGTCTGGCGAGATGCGGTAGAGATTGTCGTTGATGTCGTCTCTCTCGCCACGCACCATGCTCGCGACTGCGCGCAGGGTGAGGCGATCGCTTAACGCGTAATCGGCATCTACATCAAACCCATAGAACGTCGCCTCGGTGTTGGTGAACTGCAATGGATTAGGCAGGCCCATTCCCATATTCGCCATCATCATGGAAAACTGATTTACCGTCATGTTGGTGCTGGGTGTGCCTTGAATATAGTCTGATACTTCCTTATAGAAGAGCCTCGGGTATATGTTGAAGTCTCCGGTCTCCAAGTCGAAGCCAAGTTCAAGTTCGTTTGCTACTTCGGGGTCTAAATCAGGCGTGCCAACATAGGTCTTGCCGTCAGCCAGCCCGCCAGTCGCTTCCATAGGAATCCACAGATAGCGTTCCTGATAGGAGGCGGAGCGCGTCTTGCGTGCCGCGCCCATATACCAAGTGGTATCATTATCGGTGTAAATACTGAAACGGGCAAACCAGTCGATATTGTTGTCAACCTGAGATAAGTCCTGACCGTTGAATCTATTTGCCAGCATGCTGGCCATGTTGTTCATCATGACAGGCATGCCCATCGCCATGTTCATGGGGTTGAGGTTTGCTGATATTTCACCCGCATCTGCGCTAACTCTGTTATAGCGTGCGCCGAAATCGAGGCCGATAGAATCGCTCAGTGAAATGCTGCGCTCGGCGAAGACTCCTAACACGTCCCGTGTGGTGCCATTAAAATTATCGATATAGAAGGCGCCTGCATTGGGGTTGCTGATAACGGCATCATGTTCTGTGAAATGACCATCGATACCATATTGCCAGGAACCGTTGGCAACATACTGCTCCAGTTTTAATGAGAACCCCACGTTGTCACTGACGGCAAAGGTCTGGCGAAAGCGCATATTGTCATTGCTCATAGATGCTGTTTGTGGTGGTCGGCGTAGATGAAAATTACTCATCCAGTGTGCGTTGTCACTACCGAATAGTTCGGCTGTGACACGGTAGTCGTTCCCATCGAAACTGTAACGCGAGCGAAACAGGTCGCTGTCGATGGAGAGAATATCCATGGGCAGTGAGGGTGTGCCGGCATCGCCAGTGTTGTTGCGAGCAAGATCTATACTGAATTCATGGTCGCCGCTGCGGTAACTGTAGCCGAGATCGAACCTTTCCCGCTTGTACTCTGAAGGCATAATAGTGCCGCCAGGAAATTCAAGATCATCGGCGCTCTCATTCATTACGAACGCTCTGAAAATGCTGTTGCGGTTCGCCAGAGAGAAGAAGCCACTGGCTACGATGCCGTCATTGATAGACTGGGCGCCAAAATAGGTGCGGCCATCGAAGCTGAAGTCACCGGAGTTGGTGAATTCTCCGGCATAGGTTTTAGCTTCCACATAGCCGCCTATAGTTTCCTGCCCGGCGCTAACCGGTGTAATGCCTCGGTTGATGGTGAGTGACTGCAGCAATGCAACGGGTGCATAGGACAGCGGCGCATCCATGGAGTTAGGGCCGGCGCCACTGACCTGTGCGCCATCGACGGATACACGAATGCGGTCACCAAACATGCCGCGATACTGCGCGATGCCGGTAAGCTCGCCATTCTTGTTGATGTTGGCGCCCGGCATTTTTCTGAGCATCTGCGCCGTATCAGACGGCGCTACCAGCGTGTCATCAGTCACTACTGTATGAGTGTCGCGCACGCCGATAACTATTATTTCTTGAACGTTGCGCGTATCTTGCGCGACGGCGACGATTGGCAGGCTTGCTAACACAAGTGGTAAAAATTTTGATTGCATGTTTCTTCTCCCAAAGATATGAGCGAATCGTACAGTTATTGTTATGCCAGTATAAGGCTGCGGCCTGCGACACGTTGTCGCAGATTCAGCCAATGATGACGCTAGGTTAAGGAAAGTTGATATGCATCAATTTAATTGCGGGGGTTTGCTGAGGCGCTTCCAGAAAATCGTGTCTGCTTATCTTCGATAGAGAGTCTTTCTCGCGCAAGTTTTTCTCTAACCAAGAACGACTAATCGCTTTCGTTGATTTTTCTGTTTGCTACAGGCGCTAGTTGAATATGGCTTTTCAGAGTGGCGCGACCATAGAGATTATTCAGGAAAACGACAGTCTGAGCATCAAAGATAGCGGTGAGGGCATAGCTCGGAAGATCTGACCGGTGTCTATAATCGAAAATTCACAACGAAATCCAGCGTTGCCGGCATGGCCCTGTGCCTGATTAAGAAACTTTACAAGGAGTCTGTTGGGCACTATCGACAGTGGGGTGGGTTAGGTCAAGTTAAGTTAAGTTAAGTTAAGGCTCTGGCGTAGTCACCTTCTTCGATTAATTGGCTCCAAATAGCCAGCTTGCGCATCGACAGCAGTGCTGAGTGTGCATTCCGCATAATTCCTAGTACTAGCCTCCAGCACCAGCCCCGATTGGGAGTTTTACCGTAAAAACTTCTTCGATTTCTATGATCTATCTGCTGATTTAGGGCGTATAGTCCAGTTGATCAGTAAATCATGCACTGCGAATCGCCACCAATCATCGTTTTGGCGTCTGCTGGCTGGCACCAGCTCTCGAGATCAAGCTACAGGGCTCATAGCTGCCCCGAGGAAACCAAGTGAATTTTATAACGCGACATCCAGTTTTGTTGGTGCTGCTGGCAGGAGCTTTGGTTCTTTCCTACTTCGTCTATGCCAAGGTGGCTGAAGAGCCCCAAGGTGGGTTTAATCGCTTTGGTGGGGGCGGTGCGCCTCTAGTAGAGGTCGTGCCTGTTACCTTAACGGCGATTGCCGATGAGGTTGAGTCCGTTGGTACAACTGTAGCGAACGAGTCGGTAGACCTGACCGCTTCAGTCTCGGAAATCGTTAGCAAGGTTGGCTTTCAAGATGGTGACTTTGTGGAGCAGGGGCGAATACTCGTAGAGTTAACTAATACCTCCGAGGCGTCGCGGCTGGCCGAGGCGCAGGCTAATGTCGACGACGCCAAGCGGCAGATGTCACGCCTGCAGAATCTTTCTAACAGCAATCTCGTCGCCGACAACGAATTCGATCAGGCGCGTACCAACCTTGAGACAGCCAATGCGCGGCTAGAGGGTGTGCTCGTCGATATGGATGACAGACTAGTGCGCGCACCTTTCTCCGGTTTTCTCGGTTTTCGCAATGTAAGTGAAGGCACTCTGCTTACGCCGGGTATGGTTATCACCACTTTGGATGATGTCTCGGTTATAAAATTGGACTTCACCATCCCGGAGGTCTATCTCGCCGAAGTTGGAGTGGGACAAGAAATCACTGCCAGGAGCATCGTCTATAAAGATCAGCAGTTCAGTGGGGTGATCAACGTCGTCGGATCTAGAATAGATCCGGTCACTCGCGGCGTTTCGATCCGGGCGCAGATCGATAATCCTGATCTGCGACTGCGGCCGGGCATGCTGATGACAGTCGCTCTCGCGCTAAACGAAGAAAGAGTATTAGTAGTGCCCGAGCGATCTGTTATAGCCAGTCAGGGGCAGCAGTTTGTTTATACCGTAGGGGCAGAGAATCGCGTGTCTCGCGTCTCTGTTGGTCTGGGTCGTCGCCGTGATGGACTTGTCGAAATCACCGAGGGTCTGCAGGTAGGAGATCAGGTAATTAGCGAAGGCGTGATCAGAGTTCGCCCTGGCCTTACCGTCCGCACGGGCAGCGACGAGCCGGTTCAATTAGGCAGGCCCCAGTTTCCCCGTGGCGCAGTCGGCGCAGCTACCGGCGGCGCGTAGTCGAAGAGGATACAGCGATGATTCTTTCTGATATTTCAGTTAAGCGACCCGTCTTTGCGACCGTATTGAGCTTGATGCTGGTTGCCTTTGGCATCATGTCATTTACTCAGCTTCCGCTGCGTGAATACCCAGACACCAGCCCGCCAGTGGTCTCGATCAGCACCAGCTATCCGGGAGCTTCGGCGGAGATTATCGAGACGCAGATCACCGAGTTGATCGAAGATCAGATCAACGGCATAGACGGGGTTGATGCCATCAACTCCTCAAGCGTCGACGGCAGTTCTAGAATTTCAGTCGAGTTTGCCGTGGGTACCGATATCGAAGTCGCTGCCAATGACATCAGAGACAAGATTTCACGAGTTGTCCGTAGCCTGCCAGAAGAGGTCGATCCACCTCAGATCGCGAAGGCCGATAGTGATGCCAGGCCGATTCAGTATTTCAATCTAGTCAGTAGTCAGTTGTCCTATCTGGAATTAAACGACTATGCGAATCGCTATATAGTCGACCAGTTTGCAGTGCTGGATGGCGTCTCTAATGTGAGTGTAAGCGGCAACGGCGGGTTTGCCATGCGCGTGTGGCTGGATCGCGTCGCTCTTGCCGCCCGTGGCCTTACTGTTATCGATGTGGCAAATGCACTGCGCCGCGAAAACATAGAATTGCCAGCCGGGCGTATCGATTCTACTAATATGGAATTCTCGGTTCGCGTCGAGCGCATATTTCAGAGTGCAGACGATTTCTCCCGACTCGTCATTGCTCGCGGACAGGACAATTACCTGGTTACTCTTGGTGAAGTGGCCAGGGTTGAGTTGGGTTCTGCCAACGAGCGCTCCATCTACAGAGGCAATGGTGTCGAGGCGGTAGGTATAGGCATCGTTAAGCAGTCGACTGCAAACAGTTTATCTGTGTTACGTGGCACCGAAGCTTTGGCGGACCGCATACGACCAACGCTGCCGGATCATATGGATCTGGTTGTCTCATCTAGCGACGCCGAATTTATCGAGAATGCTATCTCGTCTGTGTACTCGACCATTTTTATGACGATGGGACTGGTTAGTCTTGTGATCTATATGTTTCTGGGATCTATACGGGTCATGCTGATCCCCGTTATCACTATCCCAGTGTGCCTGATCTCAGCCTTCATCGTGATCTCAGGCTTCGGTCTCTCGATTAATCTAATAACGCTTCTGGGTTTAGTGCTCTGTGTAGGTCTGATTGTCGATGATTCCATCGTGGTTCTAGAGAATATTCAGCGACGAGTAGAGAATGGCGAGCCTCCGCTGCTGGCGGCCTACAACGGGTCACGTCAGGTGGCCTTCGCCGTTATCGCAACGACGGCCGTGCTGGTTGCCGTATTCGTTCCGGTAGTGTTTCTGGAGGGCAATCTGGGTATCTTGTTCTACGAGTTGGCGGTCACTATCTGCGGCGCTGTAATCATCTCCAGCGTGCTGGCCCTGTCGTTGACTCCCATGATGTGTTCTAAACTTCTGACTACACACGCCCATGAAAGTTGGCTGACGCACAAGGTAGACGTGTTTTTTCGCTGGTTACAGCGTGGCTATCATGATGCGCTAACGGTCTGTCTGCGCTTTAGCTGGCTGATTGTCGCCTCTCTGCTCTTTGTCATGATCGCCATTTATTTTCTGTTTCAGCAACTGCCGTCTGCATTCGCTCCCAGTGAGGATCAGGGGGTAATTTTCGCCAGTATTCAGGGGCCAGAAGGTGCGAATCTGAATTACATGGAGCAACAAGTTACCTCTATTCAAGATCAGGTTATGCCCTATATCGATGAGGGCGAAGTTGAGAATATTGTCACCATGACTCCAGGTTGGGGTGGTGGCGGTGGCGTAAACAGCGGTATGACGATTATCTCTCTACCCTCTTGGGAAGAGCGGGAGAAGAATACGGCGAGCGTCATGCGTGAGCTGACCAGTAAGTGGAATGAGATTCCCGGCATCAGAGCATTCATGTTCATGCGCTCTGGCCTGTCCCGTGGTGGCGGTGGCCAGCCGGTGCAATTCGTTATCGGTGGTCGCAGCTATGAAGAGTTAGTGCAGTGGCGTGATCTGTTGTTGGAGCGAGCGCAAGAGAGCGGCATGTTCACGCGCCTCGATTCGGATTTCAACGAAACCAAGCCTAGCCTTACAGTGACGGTAGACAAGATACGCGCCGCCGATCTTGGCGTCAGTATTCAGTCTATTGGCAGTACTCTGCAGGCAATGATGAGCGAGAGTCGGGTGACGACTTTCGCCGATCAGGGCGAAGAGTACGATGTCATTATTCAGGCTGAAGACACACAGCGCGCCTCGCCGGATGACTTAACTAATATTTATGTGCGCTCGGATACTAGCGGTCAGCTGATTCCGCTTGCGAATGTTATACAGGTCGAGAACTCATCGGGTCCAACTGCGTTGAATCGCTACAACCGTATCCGCTCTATTACTATATCCGGCGGTCTGGCGGCGGGGGTCGGTTTGGATGAGGGGCTGAGTTTTCTTGAAAGCGTGGTGGCGCAAGAGTTGCCCGAATATGCACAGGTAGCCTACAAGGGTGAGTCGCTCGACCTGAAAAGTTCTGAAGGGGGCCTGACTACGGTATTTCTGCTCGCGCTATTGGTCGTGTTTCTGGTATTGGCTGCGCAGTTCGAAAGCTTCATTCATCCCATGATTATTATGACGACGGTACCGCTGGCAGTGCTCGGTGCCCTTATCGGACTGCTACTCACCGACAACTCCTTGAACATCTATTCCAACATCGGGCTTGTGATTCTAGTGGGTATAGCGAGCAAGAACGGAATCCTAATTGTTGAATTTGCCAATCAGTTACGGGATGAGGGCAAGGAATTTGCTGAGGCGCTAATAGAAGCTTGTGATTTGCGTCTGCGTCCTGTGCTGATGACCGCCCTGTCTACTCTGGTGGGCGCGATACCGCTGATTATGGCGACAGGTGCTGGCTCGGAGAGTCGAATTTTACTCGGTACGGTAATCTTCTCTGGCGTACTGATGACGACCATCACCACATTGTTTGTGGTACCGGTTGTCTACAACCTACTTGCCAGGAAGACGGGTTCGCCGGAGGCGGTTTCCCGTGCGCTGGAGTCCCTGCAGAATCAGGAAGAGGGGCGTGTAGCGGCAGAGAGTAGTTAGCACAAAGAATTTGTAGCCAACTCAATCCATGTCGAAAATTTCATTGATCTGGATTGGGTTCCCCTCAATTAAACGCTCGCGGCGCCGTTTAGAACTGATTCAAATCAAATAAATAGTCACTGATCTCATTGCTCCCTCCGTAGTTACAACAACTACAAGA
The DNA here is from genome assembly GCA_905478195.1 of uncultured Pseudomonadales bacterium. Lineage (GTDB taxonomy): Bacteria > Pseudomonadota > Gammaproteobacteria > Pseudomonadales > Pseudohongiellaceae > UBA9145. The sequence goes on along the minus strand of CAJQHM010000133.1, from coordinate 74 downwards.
TGTTTCATGAGTAGCTCCATCTGTAGCAGTTAGAAAGTATCAGTGGTGTTTGCAAGTTGTCTCGATGCCTTCCG
>CAJQHM010000132.1 GCA_905478195.1 uncultured Pseudomonadales bacterium | reverse complement strand
CAATGTCTTGCAAACTCCTCTGGACTTCGAGCTATTGTTTTGGGGTACTTATCGCGAAGCATATTTGCGACTTGTTTATGGAACGACAAACGTTCCTTGCGGAGCAGAGATTCGTATGCGATTTCTTGAAGAAGAGCATGCCGAAACATTAGACCCGAGTTAAGGGGTGCCTGAGTCAGAATGAATCGATATTCCTTTTCTTTAATGGGCGCATGGACATGTTGAAAGATAGCTCTTATCCTCATACACAAACAATCCTAGGAGAATCATCATGTTTAGAGTCATCGTCGCGTTAGCCCTGTGCCCACTATTGTTTGCCTGTCAAATCGAGGCAAGAATTGACTCCGGCGCTGAAACAGTTCATCTATCTGATACTCCGGAATACATGAACCCCAACCCCCGTGCGCCTTATTCCGAAGGTGTACGCCACGGTGGTTTGATCTTTCTCGCTGGCAAAACCGGCGGGCCCGGCGAGTCGGGAGTGCAGCCTGAAACGCGACGCACTCTTGAGTCTATAGAGGACGCGCTAGAGCGCTTCGGCTCGTCCATAGATCGAGTGGTGAAATGCACGGTTTTTCTGGTCGACATGGCAGAGTGGGGCGCTATGAACGAGGTTTACGCCGAGTTCTTCCCGGAGAATAAGCCAGCCCGCACGGCTGTAGGTATCAGCTTGGGTGGAGATACCCGAGTAGAGATTGAGTGCATTGCAGCGGCGTAAAAGGTCAGGTGGCACTCTGAGCTTACTGGCCCAACGGAATAGGCTATTAAAGCATAGCTGCCCCGTATTCCTTTCGATTGCTGCGAGGGCTTTCACCTGCAGAATTTGCTGATTTCTTCACGCACGCGTCGAGTCTTACTTTAGCCGTGGTGCTGGCCCTATGGTGAAAAGGGCAGCCCTTTTGCTCGATGAAGTGTAGCCGGCTAGACCCATTCGATAGCGGGAGTCGGCAGTCCCGTTTCCGCTAGGCGTTCTATTCGCGGTGTGCCCAGTGATTCGGTTACAATGCGGCTAGATTTATTTCGACTGATGAGTTGCCGGATCGAAGGCTTGAACCCCTTTGGTTTCAGCTCTGTGTTAATTAGTCTCAAGTTATCCAAAAGGAGATATACAAAATGAAGCTGTTCAAGTTACTACTGATTTCACTGCCCGCAATCTTTCTACTGAATCCGGTGTTTGCCGCCGATGAACTGCCAATTTCCGGTTACAACGCCAGTCGGGACTATCCGGGGGCACACCTGACCCCCGACCCGAATACCGAATACAAGGTGTTGTTCGACCTGGTCGTTTTTGATGAGGATCTGGATGACCCCTATCCCATGCTGCCGTTGATCGCGCGCTATGTGAATACGCTGGCCAATCTGGGCGTGCCGAAAGAGAATCGCAAGATCGCCATCGTGATGCATCAGGGCTCCGGTCTGATCGGATTGAAAAATGAAGAATTCAAGGCTCGCCACGACGGCAAGGATAATCCGAACATCGACCTCATCAAGCAGCTGCATGCAGCAGGCGTAACATTTCATCTCTGCGGCCAGGGTGTGCTATCGCGCAATGTTAAGGAAGATGATCTGCTGGATGAAATTCAGGTGGACTACTGGGCTCTGACAACGCTTATTGAACTTGGCCGCCAAGGCTATGTGAAGATCGGTGGTTAGGACGTTGAGTGTTAGTCAGGAGTGCGGCGGAGTTCATTAGGATGCTAATGATTCCGCGGCTCAATTGAGTCGGTAATTGAGAACAATGTATCTAGTTACCTTCATACTAGAACTACAAGCTGGAGCGATTAGTTATGAGTGCAGATCAAACCCACAATAGACGCAAATTTCTTGCCGGTGCCGGCCTGGTAGCCGCCGCCGGTGCAGCGGTCGCAGCGAATGCGCAGGAGGCCGGTCATTCCCATCATGGTAATTCTGGCTTCACGCCGGCGCGCCATGCCGAAGACAGTTGGATGGACGAAATGGGCGGGGTTCACCGTGCCTTCGTAGATTCTTCAACCGGTTCAGGTGGCATTGCTGCAATGAATTTTGCATCCAATATTCTCTTGGCCCATGCACAGGGATACGGCGGCAGTGATGAAGACTATGGTCTGATCGTCTGTTTTCGCCATGACTCATCTCCCTATGGCTTCAACGATGCCATGTGGGAAAAGTATGGTGATCTATTCGTGGGGCGCACAGGCGTGAGCAATAGTAATGGCGACCCCGTTACGATCAATCCCCTCAGTGTAGAGCGGACTTATGGCAATCGCTCCAATACGATCGACGCGATGAGTGGCCGAGGTGTTCGCTTTGCCGTCTGCGATCTCTCTACCCGTGGTATGGCTGGCATGTTGGCGCGCTCTGCCGGCAGAACGACGGAAGAGGTATATGAGGAACTGGTTAGCAACGCCATCCCTTCCAGTCACTTCGTTCCCGCAGGCGTTATGGCAGCTACTCGCGCGCAGGAGTATGGGTACAGCTTCATGTACGCGACTGGGTAAGGGGTCGGAGGGATTTATTCTTGATCAATTTCTTCCTTGGCCACCATAAGCTTCAGGAACAACAGGGAAAGCCCCGGTGCAAGTTTTCGTGCATCGGCCTCTTACTGCGCGGTTTCAGGCGCAGCTGTCATCGACTATCCGAAAGAAGCGGAGGGAGTGCGGCTCGATAAAAGCCCCAGTCCTAATGAAGCTAGACAACGCCTGGTTTCGGACATACCCTTTGTTTTTCTTATGCTCTACTAAATACTAGTTCAGATGCCACTCACTCCAACGCAACAGTCTATTCTCGATTTTAGTAATCTTGCCGACTCCAAGCGATGGGCTACTCGCAATGAGTTGCTGATTGAAATGGAGGCGCTACATAGCAGCATTGATACTGCCAGTCAGGAGGGAATAGTCTTATGCTTCGCTCTGGCAAAGGTTTACGATGACCTGAATGAAATAGATAAGTGCTTTGCCATGCTTGCTCAGGGTAACGAGCAGCACAAAAAAGGTAAGACTGACACGATTGATGACGCCAGGACTACAATATCCACGGTTAGACAGATCTTCTCTGCCGAGCCAATCGAGCCACAGCAAGCAAGTAGCGAATATCAGCCAATCTTTATCGTTGGGATGCCTCGTTCCGGAACTTCGCTGGTCGAACAAATTCTGGCATCACACGCCGATGTCTATGGCGGCGGTGAGCTCAAGTTAATGGGGCAATGGTGTTTCGGATACGTCAAACATTTTCGTAACCAGGCGGAAATAGAGTTAGAGGACAATCTAGCGGGGTTGCAGGATCACTATCTTAAAGGCCTAAAGGCATTGACAACCAAAAGCTATGTCACTGACAAGATGCCGGTGAACTTTCTATGGCTGGGCTTCATACTGTCAGCATTTCCCGAAGCTAAAATAATTCACACGATGCGCAGCCCTATGGCTACCTGTTGGTCTATCTATAAATCTCCCTTCGCAGGAACTTCAAATGGATACTCGTGCAGTCAAGAGGAAGTTGCTGAGTTCTATAATCTCTATGTTGATCTGATGGATTTCTGGCGAAGCAAGTTCCCGGGTAAGATATACGATCTTCACTACGAACGACTCACTACAAATCAGGATGAGGAAACGCGTAAACTGCTAAGTTATTGTGGGCTCGATTGGGATCCCGCCTGTTTGGAGTTTCATAAGAATAAGAGGAAAGTAGAAACCATGAGTTGGGCGCAAGTGCAGCGTCCCATGTACCAGGGGAGTTCGGAAGCATGGAAGCGTTTTGAGAAATATCTGGCACCGATGAAGTCGATTCTCAATGAACAAAATGAACAATAAGCGGGCGCCGGAACACTAAGGTCAAATTGACTATTCGCTGCTCTATAGTCCAGAGCATAGGAGACCTTTTTCTGGAGACTCTGATTGCATCAATGGGGCCAACTCATTTTAGTTAACGTTGGTTCCGTCATATTTCTACACCTGTCAGCTGGAACAATTCGGAGGCTGGCAATGAAACAGCATGAGTGAATAGATATGTCATTAAGTTGTTAAGTTGTTAGTGTCCCCTAGTTCTTTCGGCCGAGGAGAAATCTAATGAGCCCTGTCAATTTCTTTAGAATCGGTATGCTGTCACTGCTGCTGCTTTCCCAGACCTGCAATGCGGCGGACAGCGTGGGCGATTTTTCCCTGCCAGATCAAAATGGCGACACTCATAGAATGAGCTTCTACGTTGACCATGTTGCTGTCGCGCTGCTGGTGCAGGCCAATGGCGACAGGACGGTTGCCGGATCAATGTCTGCCTACAATGCGCTCAAGGCTCGATTCGATAGACAGGGCTTTGAGTTTCTTATGATTAATCCGATGGGCCTGAATGATAGCGATGCGGTTCGGCAGGAAGTCCTGGGCTATGGCGTCGATATCCCCGTGCTAATGGATGACTCGCAGACGATCTCGAGAGCATTGAACATTACAACGATTGGCGAAGTTTTTTTGTTTGACCCCAAAACTTTTACCGTGAAATATAGAGGTCCGGTGGGGGCGGGGCTAGAGCAGGCAATCTATGACTTGCTTTCGGGTGGCAGGGTATCCAAGCCCGTTATAGTGATGGATGGAGCGCCGATACTCTATAAAGAAAGGAATTAATTGAGGCAGCAGCAGAAGGGGGGAGGGCTTTTCTCAAGTCAGTTTCTGCCAAAAATTCCTGCGGATTGCATAGCCCAAAGCCTTCTCATTTTTGGCGATACTGAATGTATTTCCAAGGCCCAAAGTACTACTATACTGCCTTCAACTCGACGCTACTCAGGTAGCCACGCGGATACACAAGACCAACCCAAAATTTTACACCCAGGAACACGATGAAGAAGCCCGATCAGAGCCAGCGTTATCTCTTTGAGAATCACCCTATACGTGGGCAACATGTATCACTAGATGAGTCCTGGCAGACGATTTCCCAGCAAGCAGGTCTAGAGGGCAGGGGCTTAACCCTGTTAGGTGAGGCGTTAGCTGCAGTGGTTCTGCTAGTGGACACTCTTAAGATCGACGGCAGCGTTACGCTGCAGGTTCGTGGCAGCGGGCCGCTGGGATTGTTGGTTGTGGAGGCCAATTCAGATCAGAAAGTAAGAGGAATTGCTCGTCAGCAAGACAAGATTGAAGAGGGAATGGATCTTCAGCAAATTTTCGGCAGCGACTATCTTGTTATCACCATTAAGACGGAGGGCGCCGAACCTCACCAGGGTATCGCACCGCTGCAAGGGGAAAATCTGGCTGAAGCGCTGGAGCATTATTTCTCCACATCCGAACAGTTGCCGACCCGCTTCTGGTTAACCTGCGATGAGGAAAACGTTAGCGGCATGCTAATCCAAAAGTTGCCCGGACAATCTACAGACGATGATGCCTGGGATCGTGTATCGCTTTTGGCTGCGACGGTCACAGATGAGGAGTTGCAGCAGATTGCCCTAGAGAACCTCTTGCACCGGCTCTTCCATCAGGAAACGGTGCTGCTTTTCGATCCCCATCTGGTGGAATTTTTCTGCAGTTGTTCGCGGGAACGTACCGGCGGGATGTTGCTAACCCTCGGTAAGGCCGAGGTGATCGACATCATCGAGCAGGAGGGTGAAGTCGCAGTTACCTGTGAATTTTGCAACGCGCAATATAGTTTCGACCGCATAGACATCGAGCAGGTGTTCCTAGCAGGCGAAACAGCACCCGCAAGTGCGACTGCGCACTGATCAAGTAATTGAAGGGCTAGGAGGGGTTTATTTTTTTTAAGTCTCGGACTGTTCGCTGCTACTGTATTCCAGTTTCTTCTCTTTCGAGTAAAATACAACGCCGCGGCCCTTCAATAGTTCAAGCTGCCCGTCAACCTCTCTCAGCTCAATCCATTTTTCCTCGCCTTGAGCGGCGCCAGTTTCTTCTATCGCGTCCAGCTCGTCCAGAAACGAGTCTTCCAGAAAGTCGAGTTCTGCTTTTAGGGATTTGCGATCGGCGATCTGAGAATCGTCATGCTTGTTGGGTTCTTTAAGGCGAGTGATATCGACATAAGCGCGCTGCCAGCTTGGCACATCTGATTGCCAGATTTTCATTCCGTTAATGTCGGTTTCCTGTGTCTGAATGCGGGCAAAGTTTGCGCTCATACCTCTGGCGTCTACCGCAGTCATTTTCGCGTGCTCGAATTGCGCCTCATTAGCATTCGCGCCATAAAATACCATTCCAATCGCCTTGGTTCGCGTAAAGATGAGTTCTCGAAAATCTGAATAGGAGGCGATGGCAAAGTCCATATGTGCTGCAGCAAAATTTGCCCGTTCGGAAATGTCACTACCTACCAGATGAGCGCCTCTTAGGTTGCTGCGTTCGTCCTTGTGTGGATTGATCTCCCGGTCTTTGTCTCTTGCCGTTCTCTCATCGTAGCCAGAATGCAAGTTCAAACCCCTAAGGTCTAGGCGTGACAGGTTGAGTGAATTATAGATTCCGAACGAATCCAAGTAAGAGAAGTGTCGATTAAGACTGTTGTCCTCAAGCGCATTCCTTAGTTGTAAAGGTATACTTAATACTTCATTAAGACTTAGCTGGCTCTTGATTGGGTCCAGTTGTTTGATCTTATTATTGAAACTTTCGATTACTTGTTTCTTTTGGCTCTTGCTCGGCAGGTAGTCGGGTTCTGGGTCTTCTCGTTTCAATGCTTCGAGAATTCTCGCGGCAGAGTTAAAGATCTCCTGGGCCTGATTGCTGAGGCCATTGGAATTTTCAGTGTAACTATAGGTGACGGCCTAATCCGAAAATATACCGCTAGCTTCAACATCCTTCACCCAATCGTCAGCTTTGCTGGAGCCTGCAAAATCATGAAGAATGTCAACATAGAGACTCTTCGCCAGCTGGAGCCTGGTTCGCTCGTCATGATAGCGCTTTGCGTCCGCGGCATAATCGGGTGTGATTAGAACAAATTCAATTAACGCCAGCAAGCCTTCGATTGTGGCCAGATTTTCCTCGCCTATGCTCTCGAAGACATCGAGTGAGCGACTGTATATTTTTCTGCGCGGGTCATTGGTTTTATCGAGTATCTTGTACAGCTGGTCTAGATTTCTTCTTTTATCCATAGGAAACGCAAAGTAAGCCTTTGCTTCTTCTATGATAGCTCTGATCTCGGCCTTGATGCTGGGGGCCAGGGTCTCTGCCTTCTTTCTTTGATGGATCTCACTCGCCTCATGCACCAGGATGAGATGTAGAAAATCCTCAACCGATTCCTGTCCTCGTCCGCCCTTAGCGTAGATTCCCTCGAGTATCTGACGCATATAGCGTTGACCATCTCTGCGCTCTTCCTCGCCGTCTCTTAGGTGCAGAACAAGCTCCGGCTCAGCGCCTTTTCTGTGAACCTCGGACACCCCCGCAGAGGTGATCATGTTTTTGGACCAGACTATTCTGTAGCGGTTACGTGTTGGATCGAACAGATTCTCGTGAATGATGGCGTGCTGATCTAGCCGGGAATGAAGCTGCTGATGTGCTTTTAGACGATCTATGACGGCATTAACAAGTGAGGGGTTTAACCAGGCCTTCGGTACTGGAGGGCTAGTCTTCAGATCATCGAGCGTTCCGGTGGCACCCGTTCTGGAACCTATGAAATGTAGGGGAAGACTGCTCGTTATCCCAGCAAGGTTAAATGGAATTAATTTGGTATCTGGGTAGTGGGAGTGCATCGATGGCAACTTCATAACTAAGAGAGCATGGAATAGGCGTCAATGACTGTCCAATTCGACGGAGAGCCTGTTTATGTAAGGGATAATAGACTGCCTGAACGCCGCTTGCCAATCTAGATCCACAACAGACAGCCAAAAACGGGTAGCAGGGGTTAAGAATGTACCCCTGCTACCCGTTTCAAGTCTGCGGCGCGTTCCTTACAGCAATTACTCGTTGCCGGGTTTTGAGCCTTTAACCTGAGAAGGTTCGTTGCTGTTTAGGACGAATTCACGAACTGACAGGAAAAGGCCGGTGATCATGAGACCAAAAACGGCGATAGCAATATAAAATAATGTCATTGAACTCATGACTTGGATCCTCTTATCGCCATAAGTTTAAAGTAGATCCCAAAACATAATATTGAGGGCACCCATACCGCTGTGAAGAGCCCTTCTTCACGCTGACCTGAAAACCAAAGGTAGCCTGAGACGGCAAATGAAATTGCCACGGCCAGAAGTATAAAAAAATCTGATTGTTTGAACATGTTGCTTCTCCAGTTACTCGTCGAAAAAACCAATGGCAGCGAGAATACAGCCTGCTACAGCTATACCCGCAAGAGTTCGGACTCCGCTATTACCTAAAACGGCGAACGAGTCTAGCGAGGAAATACCCAGAAGCGTGCTCGCAAAAAGCAGGAGGGCGAGGGCTAGCAATCCCATGCCCGTAAAGGCGAAGACTCTCCTCATCCGGCTCAGGCCCTTGGTGTTTAGAAATGTCATTATGTTTTTATTCCGTTTATATCAACCATTTAAACGCACAAATCGGCACTTTGGATCTATTGCCTATGAAAAGAGAGTCGGGTAGTCGATATTGCGACCCAATAGATGGGTACGTTACGAAGGTTTTTATCTTTAAGAGGGGTTGTTTTGAGGGGGCACAAAGTCCAACACCAAGCAGGAGTGGCGGAGATTTAGAATAATCTCTTGCTACGTTTTCCTGTTAGTTTATCGCTTTGCCAGTTACGATAGCTTTTTATACAGCCATCTTCCGCCTCTATTGAACAGCAAATAGATAAAAAATCCTACTGTCTGTATTACCAGCGCGAATACAACTGGTAACACGCCGCCAAAGGTATAAGCCATGCCTAGCACGAAGCCCAAAGTTGTTTCAGGTAAATAAATGCGCAGAAAAAATGACAGTAGCCAAGGCGTGAGAATTAAATACTGCAAAATTTCCTGCTGCCCCAACTCCCACAGCACCCCCATTAACAAGCCAAAAGCCAGTCCGCCTTTGAGGTAGTTTTTTTGCAATACTAAGGTGTCTCCAGCGGATGCCTCATCGTCGGTTATGGCTTTTCGTTTTTCAGCGATAATTAGCGCGGCCCAAGTAAGGAGAGGGAAGGTAAGTAGCCCCCACCAGTTGGAGATGCCGGGGTTATCGGCGTCAGCCAACGGGTAGTGGGTTACTACACCTCCATTGAGGTATTCCCAGAAAATAAGAAGGGCTGCCAGGATAGCTGCGGCGAAGACGAGCATCGGCTTATTTCTAACTACCATAGGTAAGACTCCAATAGCTTGTGAGTAGGCTGAAAAGGACTAATAGCGTATTTTCCCTGAATAGTGGCTTAATCGAGTGGGAGCTACTGCCAAACTGCGATAGAGTTACTTCTGTGATTGTAATTAAATCGAGGTAACAGCATTGTCTCACGGTGCCGATTCAACCAAGGCTATTTATTATGCGTTCTCTGCCAACGGTGCGATAGCAATAACCAAATATGTGGCTGCAGTTATCACCGGGTCGGGGTCTATGCTGGCCGAGGCCGTGCACTCCACGGCTGACTGCGGGAACCAGCTACTGCTTCTGCTGGGAATGAAGCGATCAAAGAGGCCAGCCTCGGATCGTTTCCCGCTGGGCTATGGCAAGGAAACGTACTTCTGGTCTTTCATCGTCGCCTTGCTGTTATTCAGCATGGGCGGGCTCTTCTCTATCTATGAGGGCTGGCACAAGCTGCACGAGCCGGAACCGCTATCTTATCCTATGCTGGCCCTAGGCGTGCTCCTGTTTGGCATCATTGTCGAGGGTCTGTCATTTGCCGGCTGTCTTAGAGAGATCAATAAAATAAGGGCCGGTCAGAACCTCTGGCGATGGTTTCGCAGTACCCGTGAAGTAGAGCTGCTGGTGATCTTCGGTGAAGACCTGGCGGCATTGCTAGGATTGTCCTTTGCGTTCTTGGCGGTGCTGGCGGCGTGGCTCACTGGCGACCCAATGTACGATGCCCTGGGCAGTATCGGGATTGGAGTACTGCTTATCGCCGTGGCCTTTTTTATTAGTGTCGAAGTAAAGTCGCTTCTGATCGGGCAGGGGGTCTCGCCCGACGTGCACACGGACATGTTAGATTTTCTCAATCAGCAGGCTACGATTAAGCAGATCTACAATTTGCGCACGCTGCATATGGGGGCAGATGTGATGGTGGCTATCAAGGCGAAACTCACAGAGCAGCAAGACGCAATGAAGCTGATTGCCGACATCAACAAGGTGGAAGCCGCGTTTCGGGTACGCTTTCCGGCAGTAGCCTGGTGTTTCTTCGAGCCTGACAATACGGATGATGATTAGTAATGCGCAGTTCTCGATACGGTAGACCCAGAACGTGCTTCAATAGGCTTCTTTGAGTCTCAGCTGGAAGGGGTCTTCATTTTCGCCTATAAAAAACCCCGCGCTTGTTTGAGTGCGGGGTTTTTTGGTTCTCTTCAACTTACGAGGAGGTTAGAACGACACGTCCCATTGCATGCGAAGACGGTTTTCAGACTCGCCGATATTCACAAGAGCGTCGTCAAGCTTTAGGTGAGAGAAGTCCACCGTAATCTTGTTGTTGTGACCACTAAAGAACCAATTGGCACCTACTGTTAATTCTTCGCGCGCATTCTCGAATTGCAAAGTGCTTGCGTTAGGCTCGTCAACGAAGGCATAGCGTATAGCCAGCTCCAGAGGCTCGGGTACAGCCGGGAACATATTGTGAAAGAAGTAGCCCGCCTGAACATAGCCGCCGGTCAGCTCACTCTTGGTGTTGTTAACAGTGTCGGTAATGCGCTTTCTATGTAGCTCCTGCTGAGCAGAAAAACCCCGATACTTAAAGGCAAATTCCTGCACTACCTGATTTATGTCGTATTGATCTGGAGCTGCGTTGGCGGCAGACTCGAAGCCATCGAGATTGCCACAGCCCGATGATGACCATCGAGTACAACTACCCTTGTTAGTGGCGCCGGCGATTGCCAGGCTACCCATAGGGAGTTCGGTGTATTCGACGTCGGTCTGGCGAAACGGTACGTCTCGTCCCAGGAAGTTCCACTGCAGGCGACCCATATACATCATGTTGTCGTCGGTGTTATTTACGCCGCGGCCTTCGCCATTGAATACGCCGGCAAAATAGCGCATGTCGGCTGGTGTGTCCTGAAACAGGTGACCTCTAAGCTGGATACCGACCTGTCTGTCGATAGTGAACACACGGTTGGCGATTGAACGTTCGACGAACTGCTGGCGTCCTGAAGAGTCGACGCGCTCGCGGTTCATATCGACCTTCCACTGACCAAGCCGTATGCCGCCCCAGTCCCATTTGGCGACATCGATACGCCAATCGATCACTCTGGCACTTGCATTAGACGCGCCGTCGTCTGTGTCTCGTGAAGGTTGCAGATCGACTTCGAAATAGTATCTCAGCCAAGGTTGAAAGCCATGACCGCCTATTTTCATGCGCAGTCGGCGTGCCTCGAAGTTCGATTGGTCTTTTCCGAAAGCGGATAGCTTTCTTGGGTCTGAGCGGAAGGGAGTGGTGTACCGTGTTTGGGCTCGCCACTGCAAATCGGTTCTGAATTTTTCATCGCTTGTTTCAAAACGAAAGCCACTGCTTACGCGGCTAGCCTTGACCGGAAATTTCTCTTCAATCTGCCTGCTAACCTCAGTGGCAACGGCGGGGCTGGATATAATTTCGGTGCTGGTATCAGGCAGGATATCAGTGCTATTGAGAGTCTCTCTCTGCATTAGGGCATCGTACTGACTCTGATCTATGGCGCCGTTGCTTAGGAGTATGTCCAGCAACTCCTGATCTGCCGCATTGCTGCTGGCTGCTACCCCAAGGGATGCGGTTAGTAGCGCTATCTGATTAGTTCTGATGAGTGCTTTCTTTATATTCATGTGATTCTCTTCAGGTCTTTGCGATTCTAGATTTATTCAGCAAAAGTGTTGGCTCTTGAGACTGAACACCGATAGAAAGTTAGATAAAATTAGTCAACGGGCGCAGTATATTGCACGAATATTACAGTTATATGACAGTGACAGATTTGCAGCAGCGCCGTTACAGCCTCGATGGGCGGAAGCCGCAAGTACGGGAAAAGAGAGAGCTCAATAGGGGTCTAAATAAGGGTCCAAATAGGAATTTAAATAGAGAACTGAATCGAGGGCGAAAGTGAGCCCAAGAACGGTCAAGCTTGCCGTGTTATCTCAGTGTTTGGCGGGGGGGAGTGGGAATAGATATAAAAGCTAGTGCAGGCGTCTACTGCCCGCCACATTGAACGAAGCGGTCAGTCAGGATGCGGATGCTCGCAGTAGCCGGTCCTGTACCGCTACCCATTCAGAGGTCTGCGGCACAGCCTCAACAAACAACTGACCTGGCCCGGATTGCTCTAGCTCGTAGAGGGCGTCGTAGAGTCTCGCCGAATAGGCTCTGGCTTCCTTGGGTAATACCAGCAGAGGCGCCCCTCGCTCACCCGTATTTTCAGTTAAGTAGTTCGCCGTTTCCTCGAAACACAGTATCGCTATATTTTGCTGCCAAGCTGCAGCTATTGCGGCTTCATCTACTAGACTAAGCTGCATATCCTTGGGCTGGTAGTGTCGATGGCGCAAGCCGGGGGAGGGGGCATCTGCACCCGCATTACCCGGCGCCAGTTCGCCAATCACCGTTTGAATTGCTTCGGCACTGATGTCGCCGGGTCGCAAAATTTGAGGCACCTCGCTGCCTAGATCCAGCACCGTAGATTCGATGCCTATACTGGTAGGGCCGCCATCGAGGATCGCCGCTATTTTACCCTCCAGGGTCTTCGCTACATGGGCGGCAGTAGTGGGACTGGGCCGGCCGGATAGATTTGCCGAAGGCGCGGCGACGGGGAAGTCACACATCTGTAGTAGCTTTTGCGCTAGTGTTCCTGCAGGCGCGCGCACAGCGACTGAGTCTAGCCCTCCGATCACTGCCTTTGGTATATGGGGGGCTGCAGGAAGCACAAGGCTTAGTGGCCCTGGCCAGAAATGCTCAGCTAGCAAGATGGCAAGATCGATATGCGCGTCGGTGGTTTGCCATAGGGGTATGGCGTGCTCTATAGAACTTACATGCAGAATTAACGGATTGTCCCCCGGCCTGCCTTTAGCCTTGAATATCTTGGCAACAGCCGCTGGGTCTAAACCATTCGCTCCAAGGCCGTAAACTGTCTCGGTTGGAAAGGCTACGACGTTCCCGCTCTTGAGCAGTGCGTGCGCCTTCTTCAGCGCTTCTGGGTCATTCGCATCGAGGATCAGTGTAGTCTGTGTCATTGCTTTGCATGGCCGTAGATGTGGTATGAATATTAGCACAGTGTCAAATCACACACATTGCTTGCAAAAAGCACCACTTTACGAAGTTAACAGGAAAAGGCCGCATAGCTCCTTGCAGACCGTCGTGCAAAAAAAAGCCCACCGGGAGGTGGGCTCTTCGCTAATCTTTACCTTGAATGTCTCAAGGCATTCCAAGGGTCACCTAGTGCGGTGAATTGGAATACTCGGTACCGTTAATTGGAATCATCAGGTGAGCACCGGAAGTGCCTGGGCGCATCATCCATGGAGTACCCATGCCGGCGAGCGAGTTGTCGCGCTGTGGACCGACTGGCATGCCGAGTTCTTCGGCAGATGCGTTTGGCAGGGACACGACCATCAGGTACTGAATACGATCTGGTGTATCAAATCGGCGATAGCTCAGCATGCCGAATTTGCGCGCAGGAATAGTACCCTCGTCTTCGGCCTTCTGCATGGCCATCTCTAATTCATCGCCTTCAAGACCCTGGGCTGACAATTTCGCTTGCAGGTCGCGACGCGCGCGTTGTGAAACAGGGGCACAGCGAGTGAAGCCTTCCTCGTCTGTTGGTTGGCACTCAACGTGGTTTGAGCCAACCTTGAGAGTTACCCGATTGCCATTGTCATCATAGGTATACACGGTTGCATCGGCGCGTAGATCCTGTGGCAGTGGGGATACGGCTTTTGCGATAGTTGCCGCATCAGATTGTGCTGCGACCTGACTGGATGCCAATAGTCCGGCTGTTAGTAGACCCAGTGTAATAGTTAGTTTCGACATTACTTCCTCCAACTCTCTTATTTTGGTTAAGTTCTAAGGTTACGTTCTATGCTAATTTGTACCAATTCAATTCGTTCTCTAGCGGATAGAGCTGCTATCCCCGTAGACATTTTACAGATTTATACTCCCACACATCCAAGCCTGTTAGTTTACTCGGTTACTCTACAGGGTAAAACGCTAACACTACAACAGCGCTGCAATAATGTGTAACACTGTGTGACGCGCGGATGCTCTGATTGAGCGCCATTTTACGGCATTGGGGTGAGAACACACCCGGATTCTACTGATCTTGATCAGCATTGCTCCACATAGCATGGGATCCTGGGGCTATTGCTTAGCAATTCGTGCAAGATTTAGTATTTTGCTCTCCCCTCTAGATAGAAGTAGACTTGCATTGGCAGGAGAGCAGCAGTGAGAAGGTCTGGCCAAGGCCGATCTCAAAGCAAATAGATAAAGGCCGGGAGTCGTAATTTCAGTGGTCTATGATTACTAAAAATACCACCGTAGTTGGCTCGAAGCGCCCAAAAGGCTTTGTTCCGGTTCAAACGACAAGACGCATACATGCATTCAACTGATAGTCATACGAAGCAATCCTCTGTGGAGTCCCACGCCGAGTTTAACCCTCAAGTAGAGAGCCTGCTGGTTAGAGCCCATTCTCTGGCCGCTTTCGCGACGCTTCTGATCGCCGTATGCTTCGGCATTCTGGTTTCACTGCAATTTGTATTTCCAGAATCTCTGGGGGCCTTCCCCTCATGGGGTCGGATGCGCTATGCCCACACCCAAGGGATTATGCTGGGCTGGCTAGGCAATGCATTCCTGGCGTTCATGTACCATGCGGTGCCTGTGCTCAGTGGCAGGCCTGTCACCAGCCGTACTCTGGGGCTGTGCCTGTTTGCGATCTGGAATTTTGCCGTAATGATTCCGGGCTGGATTCTGGTGCTCAGTGGTTTCAGCCAGCCGCTGGAATGGGCCGAATTCCCTCTACCCGTTGATGTCGTCATCGTCGCCGGCTTCATTCTGGCCGCGGTGCAGTTCTTACCCGGGTTCTTCAAGCAAGGCTTCGAGAACCTCTATGTGTCCAGCTGGTACATCATCGGCGGGCTGGTTTTTACCCTGTTATCGTTTCCCATGGGTAATATCGTGCCGGAATTAGTGCCGGGAGCGGCAGGAGCTGCCTTCAGCGGTTTGTGGATCCACGATGCTGTGGGCCTGTTCGTGACACCCATGGCGCTGGCTATCCTTTACTATGTGGTGCCTGCCAGTACCGGCAAGCCAATCTATAGCCATTTTCTGTCCATGCTTGGCTTCTGGGGCCTGTTCTTTCTCTACCCGCTGAACGGCATTCACCACTACATCTACTCTGCTATACCGATGGCTGCTCAGCTCACCGCCATAGTTGCCTCGTTTCTGTTAGGGCTGGTTGTCATCATCGTTGTGTCTAATCTCTTGCTCTCGCAGCGAGGCTTCGGTCTCATTCCGAAGAATATCGCGCTGCGTTTCGCGTCCATGGGTGTTGTGTTCTATCTCGTTGTTAGCCTGCAGGGTTCGATGCAGGCGGATATGTCATTTAGCAGCTTGGTGCATTTTACCGATTTCATCATTGGTCATTCCCATCTTGCCATGTTGGGCTTCGCTACCTTCGCGGGTATCGCAGGAATCATCCATGCCTGGCAGCGACTTCCCGGTTTTAGTCTCGATGCAAAGATTCTCGATTGGTCCTATTACCTATTGGTGTTTGGTATCTGGCTAATGGTGCTGGATCTTACCCTGGCGGGTTTTGTTCAGGGAGCATTGTGGCAGGATGCCGCGCCGTGGATCGACTCGGTGCGGGCATCGGCACCTTACTGGGCAGTTCGCAGTCTCTCGGCAATACCGGTTACGCTCGGTTTTGGTCTGTTGTTCTATGGCTTGTTGAGCAGCCGAACAGCATCTGCAACGGATCAAGCAGTCAGCACGAGTGGCAATGAACAGAATCAATCGGATACGACAGCGAAGGGTGCCATAGGCTCAATCGGTCTTTCGCCGGCGCTGCGGATGTCATACGTTGCAGCATTTGTGTGTGGCATCGGATTCTTCGTGCTTTCGGTTTCTATACTTGGCGTCATTCCCCTTCAATCGCTGCAGGATGAGACGGCATTACTCGCTCCAACCGCTTCGCTTGCCCTATCGCCGGCGCAGGAGCGCGGCAGGGTAATCTACGCACGCGAGGGTTGTGCCTACTGTCATACCCAGCAGGTTCGCTACACCGAATCTGATATGCGACGCTTCGGTGCGCCGAGCCTGGCCTGGGAGGGAAGGCAGGATACGCCACATATGCTGGGCACGCGCCGCATCGGCCCGGATTTGGCGAGAGCGTCCGGGACCAGAACCGATCAGTGGCATCTCGCCCACCTGTATGCACCTAGAACAGTTGTGCCTCTGTCTGTCATGCCAGGCTACCCGGAACTGTTCGAAGGCTCCGCCGACAGGCCTGGCCGCGAAGCCTTGGATCTTCTAGCCTATATAGAGAGCCTGGGCAGAGAACGTGAATTGGCATGGCCGGAGGGCGATGAGAGAGCGAGAGCTCTCACCGATGATGAGCGTGCGCTTATGTCGTTGACGGCCGAGGTCTTGAATGCCCATCCCGGGCGAACCCGGCCGCTGGGTTTGGCTCCAGCACTTCCCTCTGGGGAGCTACAGGGCTCTGACAATAGTGGCTTGGGCATGCAGCTTTTTCGCGACAACTGCAGTGGCTGTCATGGTGACAGCGGAGAGGGCGATGGGCCAGCTTCCAGCTTGTTGAGTCCGCCGCCTGTCGCTTTTACAGAACACCGCTATCGCCGTGATCTGCTTGCAGAAATTCTTTGGAATGGGATACATGGCGCCTCTATGCCGGCCTGGCGAGACCTTCCATTGGAAGAGCTGGCGGCACTGGCGGATGTGGTAGACAGTTTCAGCCTGGTAGATGCTGCCAGCACTACTAGTACTCTATTGGCTGCCGGGCAGAGTGTCTACGAGACTAACTGTGCGGAATGTCATGGGGATGATGGCGGTGGAAATGGATTTGCTGCACAGAACCTGCCTATCCCTATTATGCCTACGGATTTTACTAGAGAAAGACTAAGTGAGGCGGCGGCACTGCGCGCGCTGCGTGAGGGTGTCGCCGGAACGTCTATGGCTCCCTGGGGAGATCGGCTGAACGCTCAGGAAATGACCGCGGCGGTGCACTATGTGCGGTCACTTTATCGGGAGCAAATCGGCGATGATTAGTAACTTGATCGTATTCTCATCCTTATTGATGGCAGGCTGGTTTACGTTGCAGTATCTGCTCAAGCCGGGGCTGCGCGAACGTGTTGAACAGCCTAAATTTGCTTTCCTTCGGCAATTGTCGATGTATGATATGCAGACGGGGGCAGGCGCGAAGTCTGCCAGCGAAGATCGGCATGAGTTAAATGACGATCAAGACCAATTAGGACTTCAAGTGAATAATAGCAGTGGTGAAACCAAATGATTCAACTCAGCGTCGAATCGAAACAGCAAGGCTTCAGTCTGGTCGCGGCGATGGCGAGCAGCGCGGTGCTTGGCATAGCCGTCATTGTGTTAGCGCTATCGATGTATTCGGGCGAGGTCTCTACTGAGCAGGTGTTTGCCCAACCCAGTGTCGAATTCGGTAGGCGTCTGATTCGTGAAACGTCGGCCATGATGGGCCCTGGCCATGAAGATCCAGCTAAGCGTTTCTCTGGCAGCAATCTCGACTGCGCGTCCTGTCACCTCGACACGGGCACCGAACCGGGCACTCTCTCACTACTGCTCGCGGACACCAAGTATCCCAGGTTTTCCGGCAGAGACGGCGTAGAGGGAGACCTGCGTGACCGCATCAACGGTTGCATGACGCGAAGCATGAATGGCACGGAGCTGGATCGTAATAGTATCGAAATGATTTCCATGGAGATGTATATCAAGGGGCTCGCGAGCCAATATCAATTGATGGGCGATAGCAAACGAGCCCCCGATGAGCCGCCGGCATTTCAGGAGCCGAATCGAGCGGCGAGTCTTGAGGCCGGTGAAGTAGTATTTCAGGAAAGGTGCCAGGTGTGCCACGGAGAAGATGGCGCAGGCTTGAAGCAGACGGGGGATTTAGCAGACGGCTATCTGTTTCCGCCGCTATGGGGGCCAGATAGTTTTAATAACGGAGCGGGCATGACGCGCCTGCTCACTGCGGCCCGATTCATCAAGGCGCGAATGCCACTTGGTCAGCCTGATCTAAGTGATGATGAGGCCTATGACGTGGCGGCCTACATGAATTCCCATGAGCGGCCGGTTCGAGCGAATCTCGAAGTTGATTATCCCGACCTTACAAGGAAGCCGGTGGATAGCCCCTATCTACCCTATGCTGACAATTTTTCCCACGAACAGCATAAGCTGGGCCCATTCGAGCCTATTCGTGAGTACTATCGAAACTTGTAAGGCGATCTATAGCCAATAAAAAATGCCAGTGACCGGTCTCAGGCACTGGCGTTTTGTTTCAGTCTTCTCTGCGCCTAATTTCTGATTACACGAGTGGCGCTTCCAGCAGAGACCCTCTTTATGCAGAGTCAGACCTAAGCTGAATACAACAGGCTATATCCGTATTCCTGACTGCGCGTTGCCGCAACAACTCCAGCTGGAACGAAGCGGCTATTGGATACATTGTTCGCCAGCAGCTCCGCATTGATCGCTTCAACATCACCGCCGGTTGCTCGGGCCAGTCTGGTAGCGAAAGAGCGTGTCGCTTTACGGCAAATTGCGTAGCTGACACCCCTGGCGATCAAGGAGTCGATGGTATTGCCTCGATTTCCGTAGTCGGATCGACTCAGGTTCATGGGATTGACCAAGAAGGCTTGATCAGTACTGCGATCCATCAGGTTCATCATCTGGCTGAACTGCTCGCCATATTTACCCCACATGGCATCGTTATAACCCAGAGGCGTTGAGCCATGGCGGAAACAAACCACAATCGAGACGTCTGATTCTTCCCCGTCATAGCCTTCTGCGTGGCCTACAAATATATTGTTGGCGTAATTCAATGCGGTAATACCGCCCGATGTGCTGGAGGAGTCGATGAAGACTCTGTGACTGGCGGAATTTGCATCCATCCAGGCATCTTCCTCGTGGCGAGCAGGGGAAAAGCCATGATGAGCGCTGTCACTGCTCGCAGCCTGAGCTGATGAAGCGAGAGTGGCAGTAGTTGCCGCCAGTCCAACACCTGTAAGGAATCGGCGTCGTCCCTGCAGCTTATCGGTATTATTGCTCATGATGTAATCTCCAAATTCGTCGTCTTTTAGTCGTGCTGGTTTATCACTGCTATTTTTTGTGCGAGCTGGGTTATTGTTGAATGCTATTCAATCTCGAATAGAGTCTATTGTCGAGACTCTTCAACCCAATTTATCGTTTCACCTCAAGATTATATAGGCAAATCTCTTCGATTTTTCTCTAGTGTGCAACAAAGTGCATCTAGAAAACTGGCCCCGTCTTTCTGGGTCTTTCAATTCTTGCCCTGTCTGGCAGGCCTTCCTAGGTAGCTAATACAATCTAGATAATTGGGTGGCTATTCGGTTTTCTCCATTGGCTAGATTGATCCAATTAGGACGAACGAGACTATATAGAGGGGGAAAACGCGTCATAACAGCCGTAGCAGGAAATGAGTGAAGATGTACATCTTGGTTAAACCCCTAGCAATGTTGTGCTGTTCAATTGTCTTAACCGGGTGTACCGCAATGGGGCCAGATCCGCTAGAGCCTGTAAACAGGCAGCTCCAGGCGTTCAATAATGGGGCAGACAAGGTGCTGATCAAGCCTCTGGCGATGGGTTACGCGGCAGTCATGCCAAACCCTGGCGAGCGTGCGGTGCAGCGATTTTTCAGCAATTTGGCGGAGCCCAACACTGCCGCCAATCAGCTGTTGCAGGGCCGACCAGCTCTCGCTTTAAACGATGCGGGGCGGTTCTTGATCAATAGCACTGTCGGATTGCTTGGCTTTTTTGATGTCGCCCAGAACATGGGCTTGGCCAGACACAGCGAGGACTTCGGCCAAACTCTCGGCCTGTGGGGTATGCCAACCGGGCCCTATATAGTGTTTCCGTTCAGAGGCCCAACGACGCTGCGCGATTTTGCTGGAGGTTACGCGGATACTGTGGCGTCTATTCCTCTGACGATAGAACACGTGCCTACACGAAATAGCCTGTTCGCCTTACAGATTGTGACCTTGAGAGCCTCGTTGCTAAACACTCCCCAGCCCCCAGCAGCGTCAGATCGCTATACGCTATTCAGAGATTTCTACTTACAGAGGCGCCAGGCGCAGGTTCAGCAATAGTGATCTGTGTCATCTTGTCATGCGTAATTTAGAACTGAGACCAAGATATTTGCCCATCGGCCTGTATATGTTGGCTTCACATTCCTTGTTCACCTGTGATCGTCACTGAGCACAAACCTTTGGTTTTTAGAGTTACAAGATTCTAGAGAAGCGAAATGAAAAACATATACCTAATGCTATTTCTTTTCTATGCCGCTAGCGCGAATGCTAATTTGACAGATCAAGCTCGATGGGAATTTGAGGTATTACTGGATGGAAAGAAAATTGGCTACCATGACTTTTCTGTAAGCGAGGTCGATGGCGTGCAGACAGTTACGACCGAAGCGCGTTTCGACGTAAAATTGTTATTCGTTAATGTCTACAGATATAGGCACAAGAACACGGAAGTTTGGCGAGACAATTGCCTCACTTCAATCAGCGCAGACACAGCTGCAAATGGCAAAGATTTCATTGTCCGTGGTAGGGCAGATACAGAGAATTTTCGGATGCGATCCGGCTCGGTGAATAACGATCTGCCGGCCTGCATCATGACGTTCGCCTATTGGAACCCTGAATTTCTGCAGGCAGATCAACTCCTCAATAGCCAAACCGGTGAGTATGAAAGTGTTTCTATTGAAAGAGAGGGCGAGGACGTGCTGGCGATAAAGGGTCAAGACGTTCAAGCAGTCAAGTATTCGCTTAGCCTGGCATCAGGGCCGATAAGTCTCTGGTATGCGGCCGACGATCATCGCTGGCTGTCACTCGAGTCTATTGTAAAAGGGGGCAAAGTTCTGCGATACGAGCCAGTTAATTTGCCGCGCACACTGAGTTCTTCCTATGCACTTGGTGGATAGTTTGTTGAGAGAGGGGCGGTTATGGGAATCCAAAAAGCATTGCTGGTGGTCGGCATGATACTAGTCGGTGGATGTCAGCTGGCCTCTAACCTGCCGCCTATCAGGACGGCGGAGTCAATAGATCTGAACAGGTTCGCCGGTGATTGGTTTGTCATAGCCAATATTCCTACCTTCATTGAAACAGATGCCTACAATGCGGTTGAAAGCTATGCCGAGCCCGTGAATGGAAGGGTCGCCACAACTTTTACCTTTAATAAAGGCGGTTTTGAAGGTGAGCGCAAGACCTATCAACCTACAGCTTTTGTCCGAGAAGGCTCTGGCAATGCGGTTTGGGGTATGCAGTTTGTTTGGCCCATCAAGGCCGAATATAGAGTCGTCTACATAGATCCAGAATATCAGTTCACAATCATAGGTAGAACCAAGCGCGATTACGTCTGGTTGATGGCCCGGCAGGCTGTCATCGCAGAGGATGACTATAAGCGACTGCTTAGCATCATTGAGCAAGAGGGTTATGACCTGGATAAACTGCGCCTTGTGCCGCAGCAGTCTGTCCGCTAGTGCTAGGCTACTAGGGCTGACCTGCATCCCTGTAACACCCCCGTTAGGGACTCTGGTTCGCAGATAAAGTGCCAGAATAAAACCTGAGTACCATCATTCATGAAAAATTTAGCTCTCGCTCGAAACCGTGCGACCGCCGCATTAAAAATGTTATATGTCGCTGATTCTCTGGCAATGCCGGTGCATTGGTATTACAACCCCATGGATATCTACAGGCAATTCCGTGGAGGCATTGCACACTTCGAAGATGCACCAGATTTTCACCCTTCCTCTATCATGTCTTTGCATTCGACCAGCAAAGGCGGGCGCGGAGCGAGAGGTTCAAGAGGGTCGAATGGCTCGAAAGGGTGGGCAGGAGCGGCCGTCTCTAATAAGCAAATTGTCGGCGATGTAATTCTAATTGGTAAGCGCAAATTCTGGAATCAGCCTAACCAACACTATCACCACGGCATGCGCGCCGGTGAAAACACATTGAATGCCCATTGTGCTCGAGCCGTAACCAGAATGTTAGTCGACAGCGGAGGAAAGTATGACGAGGCAGCATTTCTGGATGCGTATATCGAGCTGCTGACCGCCGACCCGCCCATGCACCCGGATACCTATGCAGAGTCTTATCATCGTGGCTTCTTTGCAAACCTTGAAGCTGGCAAGCAGCGTCATAAATGCGGCGCCGTGACCCATGACACGCCTTCTATTGGAGGACTTGTCTGTATTGCCCCCATTGTGTTTTCAGAACGGCTGCGCGGAACGTCGTTGGATGTCGTGCAGGAAATCTGTCAGGGCCATCTGAAGCTCACTCACCCAGACCAATACCTGGCGAAAGTATGCAGAGACTATGTGGGGCTGCTAGACGATCTTCTCTTTCTCGATGAGTCGGAATCTGCGCAGCAGTTGATCAGTGCCTGGAGTAAGCGCAGTATAAGTTTGCAGTTGTCAGAATTGATGGGCAAGATTTATAGCGACAACGATGTGGTAGGCAAGCTTTTCTCATCGGCCTGTTACATCACCGACTCCTGGCCCAGCGTTCTCTATCTCGCCTACAAATATTGCGACTCACCGGAGGCAGGTTTGATATCGAATACGAATCTGGGTGGCGACAATGTCCATCGCGGGGCCGTGTTGGCGACCCTGCTAGGTTTGGCCAGTGGGGAGACGCTAGCAGATCATTTTTCACAACTCGTTGACCGGGTAGCTATTGATCTTGAGATCACACAACTCGTAGAGGCTACCTGTAGCGAAAAATAGGGCGGCGGCCAACTGGCTGGAATGTTGATGCGGGCAGATCGAGAGCAACTACATCATTTCTTCATGCTTGATCCGAATCTGGATTGCCCCGCAGTTCAGGTCGGCAGACAACATGTGTCAGGCGATCCGGCGAATGGAGAGGGGTTTTCCGCGCTAGTGAAACTAGTCGACATTAACATCGTCGATTTGGAGAATGTCAGTGTGGAGGAGCTTTCTCGTCTCTCTCAAGAGGGAATGGAGATTCTTCCCCAGACAGAACTTTTGTCGAGCGTTGTAGACTAGTTAGAGCAGGAAAAACTACTGCAGAAATTGGATATAGCAACAGCAGAATTCGGCCTACATGATGGCCACATTCCGATTGTGGACAGCCCATTCGGCTTTCCTGTTGTTAAGAAAGCTGCTCGTGGTGGCTACAATGCTGTGCAGATCCTGACAAGTAGAGCTGAGGCTTGGATTAACGTTTATTCGATTTGAACAGATGAGGGTTCTTGTCAATAAAGCTGTCGATCCATTTTTCCAGAAAGGAATCCCGTTCCCTAGTCCTTAAGAACCCCCAGCCGAGTATGGAGATAATTAATGCACCGACTCCATAAACGATAAGATCCCACATGGTGTCAACAAGTCCGCTCTTTTGCATGTTCATGCCGAATAGCTGGTCCATGGAAAATTCAAATATTTCCCAGACTGAGCCCATGCCCATTGCAAATATGAAGGCAAAGAAGGCGATGAACTTTGGATGCAGGTCTAGCTCAATATCTTCTTTTTCGTTAAGCACATAGACCAAGAGGAAGCCTAGAATTCCCAATAGAAATCCAGACCCGGTGTGCAGAACAATATCCCACCACCAGAACCGGGCGTAGTAGCCTTGTACCTCGCCAAGAAAAAGCGACATGTACACAAACACGACCGCCAGGGATTCAAACTCATGAGGAATCTTTACCTGAAAGCGCTGGCCTAAAAGCAGGGGGAGGAAGGTGATGCACAGGATTATGGCCACTTCGATAGCGGCCTGATACCGGCCCTGCAGGACCAAAAGGCCTGTACCTAGAGCCAGGACCAATTTTAAAAAATAGGAGACCCGCCTGTGGGCGAGATAATTCAAGGCATCTGTGGAAAATTTAGAAGGAGCTATAGGCTGATAAGTATGGGGTAATAAGGCTTGTTGAAAAACATCAATAGGCTAACAATCTCCCTGTTTAGATGGGCGAGTATGATACAGTTAACGCATTATAGTCATTGATTTAGGTATGAGCATGTTGGAGTTTTTTCAGGAAAATGAGAACCTGATCTTGATACTTGGCATAGTATCTGCGATCAGTTTCCTGGGCACGCTGGCTTTTATTCCCTGGTTTATTATCAGGATTCCTGCCAACTATTTTTCAGCATCACGGCGTGGCTCACTGCTCCCGGATGAGATTCCGCCCTCTCTCAAAGTTCTGGCTTTTCTGGTCAAGAATATTGTCGGTGTGATTATTGTGCTTCTGGGAATAGCGATGTTGGTGTTGCCTGGTCAAGGTCTGTTGATGATACTGATCGGCCTGGCGTTAGTTGAATTTCCGGGTAAATATAAACTGGAGCGCTGGTTAATTTCTCGGGAGCCTGTCTCTAAGTCGGCGAATTGGCTGCGGGAAAAAGGTAACAAAGAACCCTTGGTGATCGAATGAATAGCGCAGGGTCTAACCTTGCCGGTGCGCATCAATTAGGTCGAATGTGATTCATCAGCGCAGTAGAGCGAGTCTGATGAATCCTTTGTTGCCAGGTCTTTGTAGCTAGGCAGTCTTATCTGGCGCGAGTCGCAATTCTGCGATATTCCCTATAGGCAGGGGTCCAGAAGTTTCTTTCAATAGCGGCAAGCAGTTCCTCGTCGCTCATGACCCGTGCCAGTTCCTGCTCGATTGCGGTCTTAGCAACCTTAAAGGCAATCTTGCGACTGATCTGCGGCAGCGAGGTTAATGGCGGAAGTACCGAGCTGGATTGATCTTCCTGGCCGGGTGACAACTCAGCCAACGTCGTACTTGCTATCATCAACATCTCGTCGCTGACAAGTCTTGCCTTGCAGGCAATAATGCCCAGACCCACTCCAGGAAAAACATAACTGTTGTTACATTGAGAAATTTCGTATTTTTCTCCATTGTATTCCACTGCCTCGAATGGGCTTCCGGTCGCTACTATAGCCTTGCCATCTGTCCAGGCAACTACGTCCCGCGGGTGCGCTTCTACGTGCTGGGATGGATTGCTCAGCGGCAAGATGATCGGGCGGGGACAGCTTGCATGCATCCTGCGAATAACCTCTTCGGTGAATAACCCAGGTTTACCGGAAACGCCAATCAAGATGCTGGCCTCGGTATTGACGACGACATCGAGCAGACTTGCATAGTCGCCGCCTTCGGTAAGATTCCAATCCTTTAACGCCGACTGAGACTGTATAAGAAGTTCCTGAAAGTCCAGCAGGTTTGGCATACCTTCGGTCAGCAAGCCAAAACGGTCAACCATGAATACCCTGGCCCGGGCCTCGGCATCGCTTAGGCCTTCAGAAAGCATCGCGCTGATAATGAGTTCAGCAATACCGCAGCCGGCGGACCCAGACCCGACGAATACGATCTTCTGATCGCTAAGGGCCTCGCCTTTCTTGCGGCAGGCAGAGAGCAATGAGCCGAGAGTTACGGCGGCAGTACCTTGAATGTCATCGTTGAAACAACACACCCGTTCGCGGTGGCGCTGCAGGATCGGCATCGCGTTGGGCTGTGCGAAATCCTCAAACTGGATCAGCACGCCGGGCCAGCGCTCCTGAGCCGCATCGATAAATTGATCGACGAAGTCATTGTACTGCGCCTTGCCGATGCGCGGATGGCGCATGCCCATGTAATAGGGGTCATCTAGAAGCGTTTGGTTGTTGGTTCCTACATCCAGCGCCACGGGCAGTGTATAGGCAGGGCTGATGCCGCCGCAGGATGTATAGATAGACAGTTTGCCAATGGCGATGCCCATGCCACCGATGCCTTGATCGCCCAGGCCCAACACGCGCTCGCCGTCGGTGACTACAATGACCTTGACCTTGTCTTTGGTGACACTGCGCAAGATGTCGTGCATAAACTCGCGCTCTTCATAAGAGACAAATATGCCCCGTGCGCTACGGTAGATATCGGAGAAGTGTTCGCAGGCTTCGCCCACCGTAGGCGTATAGATGATGGGGAGCATCTCTACCAAGTGTTCGTTCAGTAAACGATAGAACAGTGTTTCGTTATTATCTTGAACTACGCGCAGGTAGATGTGTTTGTTGATGGGCTCATCGAAACTTTTATACTGCATATAAGCCCGTTTTACCTGTTCCTCGATATTCTCATAGCGCGGCGGCAACAGGCCTATCAGATTAAATGCGCGTCGCTCCTTCTCTGAGAATGCCGAGCCTTTGTTTAGCATTGGCGTTTCTAGTAGTGCGGGGCCGGCGTACGAAATATAGATGGGCTTACTGGTTGTCATGTGCCTCTCTTAGGGTTCGATTAAAGCATGGTCTAAAAATAGGGCGTCTCATGTATATAACGTCTATCGGGAATGCTCTCTGAAGTGCAAATATGCCGACTTATAGGTATTGTCATTAGCAATGCTTGAGTTATTGTAATTCAGATTCAGTTTCAGAATCAGAATTAGTTCTCGGGTTGATCTTCAGGCCGGTGATGATGTCTCAGATGGCAGTTGGGCCAATCACTCTTGCAGGGCTATAGTTTGCTAGAGCCAGGAGATAGCCATTCAAATGTCCGCCATTACAAGCAAATGTCTGCGCTACCAGTCAGTTGCATGCATAAACGTGGTTCACGGCTCCGTTCTAGTGTACTTTTAGGCATATGAAATCATAAAAGAATAGGAAGTTTCGTTATGTCCGCTAAGAACTACCTGCTTCGTTTGTCAGCCTTGATTCTGTGGGCCGTGGCGATATCTTGTGCTCCAGCGGCTTTCGCACAAGATCTACAGAACGGTCAGCAGCTCTTTCAAACTCTATGTGCTCGCTGCCATGGCATGCTCGGCGGTGGAGGCGAGGGTCCAAGTCTTACACGGCCCACTCTGGTTCATGCGCCTGATGATGAGGCGTTAGTCGCCTTAATAGTGGGCGGCATTCCGGGTACGGGCATGCCCGGCTCACGGCAGTTGCGCGGCCAGGACGGGCCGGATGTGGCAGCCTATGTTCGCAGTCTGGGTGAATTACCACCGGAGGAAATGCCCGGTGACCCTCTAGCGGGCGCCGAGATTTATAGGTCTGTTGGCAATTGTGCTAGCTGTCATATTATTTTTGGCGAAGGAAACGGCGTGGGGCCGGAGCTTAGTAATGTTGGCCAGCGACGCAATGCGGCTTACCTGCGCCGCTCGGTAATGTCTCCGGATGCAGAGCAGCCACGCCAGGTTGATCGCTTTCGAGGTTCGCTCAATGCATTTTTGACCGTAAGAATTGTCTCAGAGTACGGCAGCTATGAGGGGATGCGCGTCAACGAGGATGCTTTCACCGTGCAGATGCGCGACCTGTCTGGAAAACTCTACTCCTTCGAAAAAGCAGATTTGATCAGTTATGAGAAGGCGCCCGGCCACTCGCTCATGCCGGGATATAACTCGGTGTTGAATGCGCAGCAAACCGATGATGTTGTGTCTTATCTTATGAGCCTGAAATGAAGCATGGAGCCTACTAGAATGAAATTACAGCAACCATTATCTATCTCGCTATTCGCGCTATGCTTCTTGCTAACACTTGCCAGCAATACTGCTCTGGCAGACACACCGTTCGAGGCGCTACTCGCCGATGAGCAGAACGGTGCCGATTGGCTCTCTTATTCCGGCGGCTATAAATCGGAACGGTTCTCGCCTCTGTCTCAAATCAACACGGTGAATGTAGACCAGCTTAAGGTGATGTGGGCCTATCAGATGAGGCCGACGGGGATAAGTGGCGCGGCGCTGCAGGAAACGACTCCGTTGGTCGCTGATGACATCATGTACCTCACGGAATCTCCCAGCAGCGTGACCGCATTGGACGCACGAACTGGTCGCACGCTTTGGCACTTCGTGCCTGACATAACTAACGATGTATTGAATATAGGATTTCCGCGAATCAATCGCGGAGTGGCGCTGTTGGATGACAAGGTCTATGTAGCCACCCTGGATGCACGTCTGTTCGCCCTCGATGCGCGCACAGGGGCCGTGCGTTGGGAAAGCAAGGTTGCCGACAACTTGTCGGGGTTTTCTCTCACTCTCGCGCCGCTGGCTCTGGATGGAAAGATTGTCGTAGGCGTTAGCGGTGCCGAGGCAGGCGTGCGTGGTTACATCGATGCCTATGATTCCGAAAGTGGTGAACGACTGTGGCGTACCTACACCGTGCCTGCACCCGGCGAACCTGGCAGCGAGACCTGGCAGGGTGATGCGTGGCGGACCGGGGGAGGTTCTACCTGGCTTACCGGCTCCTATGACCCTGAGCTCGATTTACTCTACTGGACCACGGGCAATCCGGCGCCTGACTGGAACGGCGACCTGCGCCCCGGCGACAATCTCTTTACCTGTGCGGTGTTAGCTCTAGATCCAGATACCGGTGAGATGAAGTGGTTCTTTCAATACACGCCGCACGATACCCATGACTGGGATGCGAATCAGATTCCGGTTCTGGTTGATGGCGAATTTGAGGGGCGTCAGCGCAAGCTGTTGGCGTTGGCAAATCGTAATGCCTTTTACTATTTATTAGATCGCGAAACTGGAGAATACTTGTTAGGCAAGGAGTATTCATTTCAGACCTGGGCCGAGGGTATCGACGAGAATGGACGGCCGATTGTGATACCGAATTCGGACCCAACGCGGGAGGGCAATCTGGTATGGCCTAGCCTGCAAGGCGCCACGAACTGGTTTTCTCCCTCCTACAACCCGCAGACAGAACAGTTCTTCGTGCCCAATCGAAGAATGGGCGCCATCTATTTCAAGTCCGATGTGGAATACGAGGCAGGCATGCCTTTTCTTGGTGGTGGCGAGCAGCCTATGGATGGTGACGACGCATCGGGAGCCATCGTGGCGCTGGATGTAATGAGCGGCGAGCAGCAGTGGGAGTTTGAGTTACAGACCCCACCCTGGTCAGGCGTTATGGCCACCGCCGGCGGGCTAGTATTTGGGGCGAGTAACGAAGGCTATTTCTTCGCACTGGATGGCGAAGATGGAGACCCGCTGTGGTTCTTCAACACCGGTGCCCACGTGCGCACTAACCCCATGGGCTTCTCGGTAGATGGAAATCAGCGTGTGGCCATTATCGGTGGCCAGACGCTGTATGTATTTGGCTTGGAATAACTGAGTCTCAGCGCGGGGCCGCTATAGTCTGGCGCTGAAAATCCAGGCCTTCCACGCCAACACGCACCACATCGCCGGGTTGCAGATAGCTCGGTGGCACCATGCCATCACCTACACCCGCGGGCGTTCCCGTGAAGACTAGATCGCCCGGGTAGAGTGTCATAAATTGACTCAGGTGACTGATGATCTCCTTAACGCCGAAGACCATGTCGGTGGTGTTACCTTGCTGGCGCATCTCACCGTTCACCTCAGACCATATGGAAAGATTCTGCACGTCGTCGATGTTGTCTCGTGTCACCAGATAGGGACCCACGGGCGCGAATGTGTCGGCACTCTTGCCCTTGGTGAATTGCCCGCCACGCTCACGCTGAAAGGCGCGCTCGGACACGTCGTGCCCTACGGTATAGCCAGCGATATAGTCGAAGACTTCATCTTCGGAGATGTATTGCGCGCGGCGCCCAATGACGATGACTAACTCTGATTCGTAGTCCAGTTTATTGCCGTTGCGAGGCTGAATCACGCTGTCGAAGGGGCCGGTTAGGGCGGAGGTTGCCTTCATGAAAACCAGAGGCTCCGTGGGTAGCTCTACCGCCATTTCTGCCGCGTGATTGACGTAATTGAATCCGATGGCAACGATCTTGCCGGTCCCCGTGACTGGCACGCCGATTCGCGGATCGCCCTGCACCAGTGGCAGTTCACTAAGGGGAATCTGTGCGATCTCCTCCAATGCCGCGTCGGAGAGCGTGGCCGGGCCTATGTCATCAATATGTGCCGATAGGTCGTGAATCCGGCCTTGAGCATCGACCAGTCCAGGCTTTTCTTCGCCCAGTGGTCCATAGCGCAACAGTTTTAATTCAGCGGCATTGAGGCCGCTGCTAAATATAAGAAGTGCATAGGTTGCAGCTATTGCTACGAGTTTGTTTCTGGACATAGTAGGCCTCATTACTTTTGTCTGTTCTTGTCTGTTCTAGTCGGAAATAGCACGTCCAAAGTGTAGTCAAAAGAGAGCATCTTGTCTCGCATTGAGTCTTTGCTTTTTAAGACTATAGGCTTGGCATCGCTCACGCCTGCCTCGCCTGGCGGCAGAGTAGGGCAAACTCAGAAGCTAAAGCCTATTACCAGATACAGTCCGACGCTGATCAAGCCAATGAGCGCGGCGTAGGGTAGCTGGGTTTTTATATGGTCGATATGATCTGATGCCGCGCCGGTAGAGGCCAGTATAGATGTGTCTGACAGGGGGGAGCAATGATCGCCAAACACGCCGCCGCCGGCAACTGCGGCGAGGGTGGCGTAGACCATGGTGTTGAGTTCATCGTCTGAAAAATTAAAGGCCAGAGGCACTGCTATCGGAATCATGATCGCGTAGGTGCCCCAGCTCGTGCCGGTTGAGAAGGCGATGAAGCCAGTAATAAGAAAGGCGAGCATAGGCAGCAGGCTGGGAGTTAGCCAGCCCTCGGTAGCCGCAACTATATAGTCGGCGGTATTCAATGCGGCAGAGAGGTCGTTCAGGGCATAGGCGAAGGCCAGAATAACCACCGCCGGCATGATGCCTTTTATGCCGGACATGGCGGTGGTGGTGATCTCATTAAGCGGTACGCCCTGAATACGCATCACGATGCCGGCCATGAACGCGGCCAGCATGAATGCCTCCATAGGCTTGGCGCTAGCCGTGATGATGACAGAGCCAATAGCGAATACGATTACCAGCAGCACGGGGAATATAAAATTCCATATAAGGCTTGTTTTGATTCCAGGAAACGGCTCGATGCTGGTGAGTTCATCACCCATTAGAGGCTGCGCACCATCGCGTACCAGCTTGCCTTCCTCCATCGCGCGTTTCTCGGCGACCTTCATCGGGCCAAAGTCAGGAATAATATTGCTGGCAATCAGGCCAACCATCACTACCGCTAATATTGCATAGATGTTGAAGGGGATGGAGGTGATGAATACCATCATCGCATCGCCAGGATCTTCGATCGGGCCCATGCCGATGATAAGGCCAGCCACAAGCACGGCCCAGCCGGTAATAGGAACCAATATGCTAACCGGTGCGGAGGTGGAGTCGCAGATGTAGGCGAGTTTCTCGCGCGAGATTTTAAATCTGTCGGAGAGGGCGCGCATGGTAGAACCTACAAACAAGGGGCTAAAGTAGTCGCTGAAATAGACGAACATCCCCATGAACCAGGCGATGAGCTGGACACGCTTGCGGGTCATGCGTCTGTTTTCGATAAACTGCGAAAAATTAAGAATTGCGCCGGTGCGCTGGAAGAAGGCGATAAGTATGCCGATGAAGAATTCCAGTAACAGAATCCAGGAGAAATCTTCGTTGCCCAGGGCGCCAACGAGCAGGTTGGGGAACCCTATAAAACCCTCTCCGGCGACCAGGACGCCAGCGAGGCAGGCGACGGCGAGTGAGAAGACGGTATTACGCGTTATGAAGGCGAGCAGGATGGCGACGCTTGCTGGTACTAGTGACAGGGGGCCAATATAGTC
This sequence comes from uncultured Pseudomonadales bacterium, assembly GCA_905478195.1. Lineage (GTDB taxonomy): Bacteria > Pseudomonadota > Gammaproteobacteria > Pseudomonadales > Pseudohongiellaceae > UBA9145. The sequence continues at coordinate 3,690 of CAJQHM010000132.1, read as the reverse complement.
TGTGGCTTCCAAGTTTTAGTCCTTTTTATTATTTTTTGGGTGTTCGTCTAGGCAATTTGACCCATAGCCGGCGGTTATGCAATAGCTGGTGTTGCCATCCAGACACGCGGGATTGCTCCCTACTTATAGTTCGTGTCGCCCCTGATGGCTTTCAATAGTGGAGCTTAGTTTGAAGCCGATTCGGCGAACAGGCTCTGGCGGCATCCAGCTGGCGCGGCCGAATAGTTCTGGGACATCAGGCACCTTAAGGCCGTGTGCGGCCTCCGCGAGCAGTTTCCCAAGCAGCGTTCCCTTCACCGTGCCGCCACCATTGCACCCCGCCGATATGAAGAGTCCCGGCTTAAACTCACCCCATACGGTACCGCCGTTATAGGTGAAGCCAACCGCGCCTCCCCAGCAATGTTCCAGCTCGAAACTCGGCAACTGCGGAAAGCGTTTCTGCAGGCGAATTTTCAGCCCGGTCTCTATCTCGCTTCTGGGAGCCTCTTTCTCATAGCCATGCATAGCGCGCAGCATTAGGCGCCCGTCTTTCGTTTGTCGCAGGGTGCTGCCAAGTCGATGGGTGGGAAGCAGTCCCCAGTTCGACTCGCTGCCCAGGTCATCCAATACAGATTTTTCGAGCACGGGCGTGAGACCCGCATAGGTATACATGGCGGCCAGACGAGACCTGGCAATACCCAGCTCCTTGCTAAAGGCGTTGTTGGCCAATACGAGCTTGTGCGTAGTTATAGTGCCGTTCGGCGTAAGCACCTGCCATCCACTAGCGCAGCGCGTCAGCCGTGTAGCGGGTGTGTTCTCAAACTGTTGCACCGATTCCGGTAAGTTGGAAGCCAGCGCACGAATTGCAGCGGCGGGTTGGGCGAGATAACAGTTCGGCGAATAGATTCCCTCCTGATAGAACTCGGAACCGATTCTCGAGTTGAGTGCTGCCCGATCCAGGCTCTGAAACTCCAGGCCGGCGGAGTTCAGGAAGGCGCGGTAGTTGTTCAACGATCTTAGGCCCGTCTCGCTGGCTGCGGCTCTATAGGTCCCTGCCTTGCTTATATCGACGGGTAATCCAGAGCCTTCGATCTCGGCGAGAATGTCCGCCATCGTAGCTGCTGTCAGTCGGTTACAGATATTCATTTTTTCCAGCTGATCAGGGTTGGCGTCTTCCGCGAGTGCTATCTCTAACAAGAATCCGGAGTTGCGCCCGGGATTGCCCTCGCCAATTTCGCTGGCATCTATTAAGACTATATTCGTCTCAGGGGAGAGGCTCTGCCAGCGCTTGGCGGCCGCTATGCCTGTCCAGCCGGCACCGATGATTAAGACATCGCTTGCCAGATCTTTCTGTAGCGAGGGGGAGGCTTCGCGCGCGGGCAGCAAGGCATTCCAGCCGCTTGTCTGTTGGTAATCAGGGAACGTCTTGGTCATAGACATGGCTGGCTTTACGAATCCGGTTTAAAGAGATGCAGCTTTATCTGCTGAATACGAGGCTAGGAGAGTTCTATAACCAGGGCTCGCTCGGGTGTTAACTTGCCTTCACAGACATCGGTATAGATCTCGGCAAGCTCTGCGACTCCGTCCAGCTTCTCGATTGCCATCCAGTCTGCACTCTTCTTTGCCGAGTCATAGATAAATTGTGATGATTTTTTGTCAAACTCCTCAGCCCCCCATTCCTTTAATCTCATCTGGATATGGCTGGGGGCGAAGAAGAATTCTCTCTTCTGATCGGGAATGCCGGTATCGCTTCCGCTCGCACTCCAATGAGTTAGGCCTACGTTCAGACAGTGCAGTAGATTGTCCCCGAGATGGGCATGAATATCTGCCAATAATTTCGAATTGCCGGACATGTCGACGATAACGCTATGCAGCGAGGCATCTATGTCTTCAAGCGCATCATAGTTGACGATGTTGTCATAAAGGCCAAGACTCTTTACCCATTGCTGATTTTTTTTCGAGGTGAGACCTACAGAGGCAGGCGCATCGGCGTCGGCAGCCAGCGCATAGGCCAGTCCAATACTGGTCTTGCTGGACGCGCTAATCACTAGTACCTGCTGTGCACCATGCCAGTCATTGTGCTGTAGGCTATCCCATAGACAGAACGAGGTGATGTACAGTGGCCAGAGTAGCATGCGCGAATTGTCCATGCTCCTGTCGTAGCCTGCCTCTGTCTCCACTCTGCGGTAGGTGTTGTACCCGGGAGGCAGTTTCGATCTGTGCTCGGCGCCATCGATTAACCGACTATTCAGCACCCTGACGTTCTGCATCTTCAGGTAGTCGCTGGTTGGAAAATAACCGAAGATTCGTTCACCGGCCTCGACGCCCTCGGCATTGCTCGCCACAACATCGGCGAAGCCCCATACCGGGATAATTCCCCAGGACCCGGATGCGTTATCCGCGGCCGGAAAGAACTGCCAGTAGCCTAGCTGGTCGCCGGCGGCGGCATAGGTCACATTGTTTGCGCTGAATCCAAACTTGTCGACCTTTAAGAGGATCTCGCCACTAGCTAGCGTCGAGTCGATATCGATCTGTGATTTTATGACTCTACACTGGGTGATAGTGTTCTTTGCTACCTGAAGCTCATTCATCGAGAATCCTTGTCTGGTTGCTTTGCTGGGGCTTGGGTCTGTCATTCGCTAGAGAGTTGAAGAGTTCTCGGCGGACAAGCTGAGGCGATGGAGACTTGCCGGCTAGTATATTTTTTAATCGGATCGAGAGCAAAGCTATCGATGCTCTTTACTGCATTAATGATCGTAGCCATTCTTGCGCGCCTAGTCCGGCTTTATTGACCCATGTCAGCTCGCCTGACCGATGTGCTGAATATAATGTATCGAGTCGTTAATGTCGGCTCATTCTATTGCTGTGTTGCTGAGAAGTAAGAAGGAAATTCATGAAGTTATCCCGCAGGCGTTTAGTTCAGAGTATGGGTTTTGCCGCGAGCAATGTCTTACTGCCCATGCCCGTTTTTGCCCAGACTCGGGCACACAATGAGCTCCGTATACCGCCGCTTCATGCCGGCGAGATGAGCGGTGACAGCCTACGCTATGACTTGCAGTTACAAGCCGGCAGCAGTCAATTTCTCAGTGGATTGAACACGCCGACCCTTGGTATCAATGGTAGCTTTCTAGGGCCTACATTGCGACTCAGAAACGGCAGTGATGTCACCATGTCGGTAATGAATCGGCTCGCCGAACCCAGTACCGTGCACTGGCACGGCTTACACGTTCCCGCTAAGGCGGATGGCGGCCCAGCCCAGGTTATCGCGCCGGGCGAGACGTGGCGGCCTTCTTTTCAGCTTATGCAGAAGGCGGGCACCTTCTGGTATCACTCTCATCTCTTGAACAAGACCGGCGAGCAGGTCTATCGCGACCTGGCCGGGATGATAATTCTCGATGACGACGAAAGCGAAAGTCTGGAGATTCCGTCCACCTACGGTGTCGATGATATTCCCCTGATTGTTCAGGACAGGCGCTTTAACGAGGATGGCACATTTCGTTATGTGGGAATGCACCGCGATGTCATGACCGGCGTTTTCGGCGATCGCATTCTGGTAAATGGTACGACCTCTCCCCTGTTTGCTCCAGCTGCAAGCAAGGTGAGATTTAGAATTCTGAACGCGGCAAACGCGAGAACATTTAACTTTGCCTTCGCTGATGGGCGTGAATTCTCCCTGATCGCAAGTGACGGTGGTTTTCTGGAAAAACCCAC
>CAJQHM010000131.1 GCA_905478195.1 uncultured Pseudomonadales bacterium | reverse complement strand
AATCGCCATCAGATGTCCCCGGCTAATCGCGCACTGGTTAACTTGGTCAAGCGAGACCTAGGGGGCGATAAAGGCAAGAGTATCTACCTAATGAAATTGTTCAAGGGATCCCCTGCTAAGACTGCAAGCAAGATAGCAGGTTTGCCAAAGCCCGAGAATTGTCTCTAAGCCCTCTTTCTGGAATTTGTTAGTTAACACTAAACCACGATAGTGATTTGTGCAGATTCACTACTTCGCCAACGATGATTATCGTTGGCGCCTGTATCTCATGCTCTGCAACTAACTCTGCAATAGTATCTAGCTTGCCTACAAGCACCTTTTGATTTTGAGTCGTGCCCTGTTGAACGACGGCTACAGCGGCATTCGAAGGCATACCATGGGAAACGAGCTGCTCACAGATGAGCGGCAAACCAGCGAGACCCATGTAAAACACCAGTGTCTGTTGCTCCCTTGCGAGGATATCCCATTCTAAAGGTACCCTTCCGTCTTTGGTATGACCTGTAAGAAAGCGGACAGACTGAGAATAGTCTCTATGGGTCAGTGGGATTCCTGCATAGCTGGCACAACCTGAGGCCGCCGTAATGCCAGGCACTATCTGAAATGGGATTCCGGCCTCGGCCAGGGACTCCAGCTCTTCGCCGCCGCGGCCAAATATGAAAGGGTCTCCACCTTTGAGTCGAAGCACCCTATTTCCCTCGCCGGCCAGGCGAACTAACATTTCGTTTATGGTTTCTTGAGGAACTGCATGGTTGGCGCTCTGCTTGCCCACATAAATTTTTTCGGCATCGGGTCTAAGCTTGAGAAGAATCTGTGGTGATACCAGCCTATCGTAGAGAACGACGTCAGCCTTATGCATTAGTCGTAATGCACGCAGAGTTAGGAGATCCGGATCGCCTGGCCCAGCTCCCACTAGATAAACTTCTCCAGTGACTCGTCCACAGACAGGCTCTGCAAGTCGAGCATCCAAAGCCTCTCTGGCCTTATCGTCCTGACCACTATAGACCAACTCCGGGATCTCACTATCGAGAACGCTTTCCCAAAAGCGGAGCCTTCCGGAAAAGTCTTCTATGCCAGCCTTAACTCGCCCTCGGTATGAGCCCAAAAGCTCCGCGAGCTTATCGATCCTGCCGGGAATCATAGTTTCATTTAGCTCTTTTAGCTTGCGCGTTAGCACGGGAGAGCTACCGCCGCTTGAAATGGCTATGACGATCGGTGAGCGATCAACTATCGATGGCATAATGAATGAACACAGATGGGGCTGATCAACCACATTAACAGGTATGCTCAAGCTGGTAGCTGCAATACTCACCCCCTCATTAACCTGGCTATCGTCTGTAGCCGCAACAACCAGGGTTGAGCCTTCTAGATCGGATTTCTCAAACGCTTTTTTTATGACGGTCGCGTCATGTAGAGAGCATAGCTGACGTAGTTGTTCTTCAACGGACACCGCAATAATAGTGAGATTCGCCCCCGCCCGTAACAGCAGGCTGGCCTTCCTGAAGGCGACTTCACCACCACCGACTACTACACATTTCTGCTTCTTGATATTGAGAAATATCGGCAGCAGATCCATCAGACAAGAAGCTCGATTCCGTTCATGTAGGCTTGTAAGACCTTGGGTATCTGAATGCTTCCGTCTTCGAGCTGACCGTTCTCCAGTATCGCTACCAGGGTTCGGCCCACGGCCAGCCCTGATCCATTTATGGTGTGCAATAGTTCCGGCTTTCCGGTCTCGGGATTACGCCAGCGAGCCTGCATGCGTCTGGCTTGAAAATCCGCAAAACTACTGCAAGAGGAGATCTCACGGTAGCAATTCTGAGACGGTAGCCAGACTTCAAGATCATATGTCTTGGCGGCAGAGAAACTGGTGTCTCCCCCGCATAGAATAACTTTTCGGTATGGTAGTTCTAACAGCTGCAATATGGTTTCGGCGTTGGTAGTAAGCTCTTCAAGTGCAGAATCGGAATCCTGCGGTCTGACCGCCTGTACAAGCTCAACTTTTTCGAACTGATGCTGCCGAATCATCCCTTTAGTGTCTTTGCCATAACTGCCAGCTTCTGAACGAAAACAGGGTGAATGACAGGCAAATTTTAGGGGCAGCAAATCCACATCGACTATCTGATCTCGCACCAGATTGGTAACAGGCACTTCGGCTGTGGGTATCAGGTAATATTCCTGATCTCCTCTGAGCTTGAACAGATCCGCCTCAAACTTCGGCAACTGACCGGTGCCCATCAGCGATTCGGCATTCACTAGATAGGGTACGTTTACCTCTGTATAGCCATGCTTGAGGGTATGAGTGTCCAGCATGAACTGAATAAGCGCGCGATGGAGTTGCGCAGTGCGCCCTGTCATTACGGCAAATCGCGAACCGGTGATCTTGGTCGCAGCCTCGAAGTCTAATCCTTGCTCCAGGGCCTCACCCAGTTCTGCGTGGTCCTTAACCGCGAAGTCGAAAGTCTTCGGCGTTCCCCAGCGAGAGATCTCTTCATTATCACTCTCATCGACACCCTCAGGCACAGATTCTGAAGGAACATTGGGCACTGTAAGAAGATAATCGCCCAGTTCTTTCTGTAGCAAATTTAATTGTTCTTTCTTAGTATCTAGCTCTGACTTAATACCTTCCATCGATTGTAGAATTTCGGAAACATCCTCTCCAGCCGCCTTTGCCTTGCCGATAGACTTGGAGCGCTGATTTCTCTCGTTCTGCAAGGCCTCGGTGTCAGTCTGCAGAACCTTGCGCTGACTATCCAGTTCAGCAAGTCGCACGACATCTAGCTCGAATTTCTTTTTGCGAAGCGCCTTAGCGATCAGATCTGCATCGCTGCGAATGATTTTTGGATCTAACATCTGACTATTCCTGAGTGAGTCTGTTCAGAGCATAACGCGCGTTAGTTGCATACCCGCAAACGCGGCAATTAGACACAGAACTATGCTGCTGATGATATAGAAAAGTGCGGTATTGTAGTGGCCTTGCTCGAATAACAAAAGTGCATCGAGGGAGAAAGTTGAAAATGTTGTCAGGCCGCCCAAAAAACCCACGACGATGATTGGGCGCCACTGCTCTGCGATCTGTGCTTTTTCTGCCAGTAGGACGAAGAAAACGCCAATAAGAAAAGAGCCCAGCACATTGACAACAAAAGTCCCAAGAGGAAAGCCGCTATCATGAAGCCGCTGCACTGCACTGTAAAGCCAGTAACGAGACACTGCTCCTATTGCGCCACCAAAAGCTATAGCAATATAAGTAGACACCTTAGTAGTTCGCTTTTATTAGAGCGATCGCATTGCCATAAGTCGCTAAGCTACTGAGCATAATCATTCTCAATTATCTCGATATTTGCCGGGGGCACGAACTCGAACTGTGCATCGGCTATCGCTTGATTACGTACTACATTCTCAAAACGCCAAACCGTCTGTTGTCCATTCTTGCTATTAAGGTAGATAGACTCTAATTCTGAATTCATGAAATTAATTGAAATAAGTTGGTAGACGCTATCAGCAGCCTTGGGTAACAGCTCAAATTCCTGATGCTCGCTATCCTCCAATGTCACCCCTTCAATGCGATAGTCCCCTTCCAGTGATTCGATATTGCCACTGAGTAGCTGTGCGGCTAATTCGGAACGACTGCTATCCCAGTCTTCGATGACCACCTGCTCCAGGTCTGGCTGATAATTCCAGAGGGTACTGCCGTTGGTAACTATGAGCTCAGGGAAAGGCGTGAGTGTTTCCCAATAGAATCCATCGGGCTTCTTCAACAACATCTGTATTTCACTTTCTTCGAGCACACCGCCATCAGATTCGACGATAAGCTGTACAACATCCGAGCGTAACGTAGCAATATCATTAAGCAGTCTATCCAGCCGATTCATTGCCGTGAGAGCGGGCACAGATTGTGCTACGAGGCTAGTCGCAGGAAGTAATGTAAGCATGCAGGCAGCGGCTGTGGAAATATAAAATTTTTTCATCATCTATGGCTGCTATTTTCAGTAAATTCGTCTAATCACGTGGGGGTGGTGGCGCGATAACTTCTCTCGCCCCATTGCTGCCCATCTCAGAAACTACGCCGGCTATTTCCATGGATTCGATCATTCTCGCAGCGCGGTTATAGCCTATACGCAACTTCCTTTGTACCGCCGAGATAGAAGCCTTGCGTGACTCGGTGACGAATCTTACTGCCTCGTCATAGAGTGCATCGTCTTCCTCGCCCTCGTCGGCTCCAGAATTATTCATGGCCCCCATGTCCAGATCGTCAACGCTCTGAGTAATAGATTCGATATAGACCGGTTTACCTCTTTGTTTCCAATCTGCCACAACGCGGTGTACTTCTTCATCGCTGACGAAGGCACCATGGACACGAGTCGGAATACCACCACCGGGTGGGAGGAATAGCATATCCCCATTACCGAGAAGTTGTTCGGCTCCGCCCTCGCCTAAGATGGTTCGCGAATCCACCTTCGATTGAACCATAAATGAAAGACGGGTTGGTATATTCGCCTTAATCAAACCGGTTAGCACATCAACCGAAGGCCTTTGTGTCGCCAGAATCAAATGAATTCCAGAGGCTCGTGCTTTCTGTGCGATGCGAGCGATCAACTCTTCGACCTTCTTGCCCACCACCATCATCATATCGGCTAGCTCGTCGACGATCACCACAACGCAGGGCAAGGCCTCTAACTCGGGTGCTGATTGTTCTTCTTCCAATAACATAGGATCAGCTTTCCAGGTTGGATCCATGATCGGTGCCCCAGCTTTCTTTGCATCCGTGACCTTCTTGTTAAAGCCGGCCAGGTTACGCACACCAAGGGCAGACATAAGCTTATAGCGTCGTTCCATTTCTGCCACACACCAGCGCAGACCGTTGGCTGCATCTTTCATGTCGGTAATTACCGGCGTGAGTAGATGTGGTATGCCATCATAAACCGATAGTTCCAGCATTTTCGGGTCTATCATGATTACGCGCACTTGTTCCGGCGTCGACTTGAATAACAGGCTCAATATCATCGCGTTAATACCAACGGACTTACCGGAGCCGGTAGTACCTGCGACGAGTAGATGTGGCATCTTGGCAAGGTCTACAATGACAGGCTTGCCTACAATATCGTGGCCTAACGCCATACTGAGCGGTGAAGAGGCGCGGTCGAAATCCGGCGTGGACAATACCTGGCTAAGTTGAATGACCTCACGGGTCTCATTCGGTATTTCGATACCGATGACGGTCTTGCCCGGAATCACTTCGACAACACGCACAGAGATCACCGCCAGTGATCGAGCCAAATCCTTTGCGAGATTACTAATTCGACTGACCTTAATGCCTGGTGCAGGCTGAACCTCGAATCGGGTAATAACTGGCCCTGGATTTACAGCCGTCACCTCGATCTCGATGCCAAAATCCTTGAGCTTCAATTCGAGAAGCTTCGACATTGCCTCTAGAGACTCTTTGGAGAAGCCAGATTCGTTAGTTTCCTGCCAGGCATCCAAGAGACCAATGGCCGGCAATTCTTTAACAGACGAGGCTGCGAACAGAGTGCCCTGTCTTTCTTTCTCCACACGTGCACTCTTTGCCGGTTTCTTCGCGACTGGCGCCTTGATTTTCGGTGGAACCCGCTTCGCCTGTTTCTCGATATGAATATCGAGAACTTTCTTGCGACTTTCCAGCCTATCCTTTGTGGCTCGCTCCTGCTTCTTGCCTTCCTTCCACTTCTGGAAGCGAGTCAGAGTTATAGAAGCTGTATTTAAGGTAGCAGCACCAAGCTTATCGATCACGGTAAGCCAGGAGATAGTCACGGTTATGGTCAGCCCAAATAGAAACACGGCGAGTAGCAGCAGTGTGCTACCCAGCGTTGCAAGGACTGGAATGCTGAGGTCTGCCACCAGTGATCCGATCACACCCCCGGCGGAAGGCAGCTCTTCCGTGATATGAAAGTGAAGTGTGGCCAAACCACAGGCCGATATCACCAGAAGCACGAATCCGCCCGTCTTTAGGCCAAACATAGGCCATGAAAACTCGGATTCGAGCGCTGATTCGCGAAATGAGGTGTATACCTTATAGATGAGCAAGGCCGGAAAGGCGAATGCCAGATAGCCTAGAAGATACCAAAATATATCCGCCAGCCAAGCCCCATAGACCCCAACCGCGTTAGCAACCTCATCTGAAGTGCCGGTCGTAGTAAAGCCCGGGTCGCTTGGTGAATAACTTATTAGTGCGATCAGCAGGAAAAGAGCGAGCAAGGAATAGGCAATCAGCGTACCTTCTCGCACCAGACGCTGCATAACATTACTAATTTCCGGATCTTGTCCGCTATTTTTCATGCTTGCATTTTTCAATTTATTCATAGACCTACACGTAGTTTATAGCATAGTTTCGAGAATAGTCAGGAGCAGGTAGCGATTTGTGCGCCTTTCCGCAGGCACTAGAGACCCGAAAGTCGAAACCCATAGTAGTTTAACGGTTCCTAAGGCTCAAATTTGAGTAGAATATGCCCCGAGAAGGCTTTAAATTTGGCACTTTGCCTTCACATAACAAGTTATCGCGACTTACATAAACGTGCGCTGAACAAGCATCTGGAAAAAGCGCCATCAAGCAGGAAGTAACTCTATGACAGATACACAACACCATCGTCTAATTATATTGGGTTCCGGCCCTGCGGGTTATACTGCAGCGGTCTATGCAGCTCGCGCAAATCTGGACCCAGTAGTGATTACCGGCATGGTGCAAGGCGGCCAATTAACCACCACCACAGACGTGGATAACTGGCCCGGTGATGTTGAGGGTTTGCAAGGCCCCGCCCTCATGGAGCGAATGAAGGAGCATGCCGAACGCTTTGACAGTAAGATCATCTTTGACCACATCAATGCCGTAGATCTGAGCCAGCGGCCTTTTCGTCTGACTGGGGATAGCGCTATTTTTACCTGTGATGCGCTAATCATAGCTACCGGCGCATCAGCTCAGTACCTGGGCCTAGAGTCGGAGACAGCCTTTATGGGCAAAGGCGTGAGTGCCTGCGCCACCTGCGACGGTTTCTTTTATCGCAACAAGCCTGTCGCCGTTATCGGCGGAGGAAATACTGCCGTCGAAGAAGCGCTCTACCTCGCCAATATATGCTCTCATGTCACTCTAGTGCATAGGCGTGACTCGCTACGCGCAGAAAAGATTCTGCAGAAAAAACTCTTCGAGAAAGTTGAGGAAGGCAAAGTCACTATCAGCTGGGATCATCAGCTCGATGAGGTGCTAGGCGATGACATGGGGGTCACCGGCATAGCAATCAAACACGCCAGTAGCGGAGAGATGCAGAAGCTGGATGTTGATGGTGTCTTTATCGCTATTGGCCATATCCCAAATTCTGAGATCTTCACAGATCAACTCGAAATGAAGAATGGCTACGTTACCGTAAATACTGGCATCACCGGTAATGCAACCGCAACCAGTATACCTGGTGTATTCGCTGCAGGGGATATCGCGGATCAAGTCTATCGACAGGCTGTTACTAGTGCCGGTTTCGGCTGTATGGCAGCACTGGACGCTGAAAAATTCCTCGATGCCTAAGCTGCGAGGAAACACGTAAACAGATGCCGCTGCCCTGGCTAGATCCAGTAGACACGCATTTTCCGGACATCAGTCTTGCACTGGACGACCCGAATGGTCTCCTAGCGGTGGGAGGCGATCTGAGCCCTGAGCGTCTGCTGGCCGCGTATAGCAATGGTATCTTCCCGTGGTTTGAAGAGGGCCAGCCCATACTCTGGTGGTCTCCAGACCCGCGCATGGTGCTATTCCTGGAAGATTTACGAATAAGTAAGAGCCTGCAGAAAGCACTAAACAAGTCTCCTTATAAGGTCACCATGGACACGGCATTTGCGCAGGTTATGGCCTGCTGCGCCGAGCCGCGAGGAGATTCGCCGGGCACTTGGATAACCGATGAGATGCGTGCCGCCTATATTCAATTGTTTGAAGACGGTCATGCGCATTCGGTTGAGGTTTGGTGCGAAGAGCGACTTGTAGGTGGGCTCTATGGCATTGCCATCGGCCAACTCTTCTTCGGCGAGTCTATGTTTAGCTTTGAAAGTAATACATCGAAAATTGCGCTAGTGAATCTTGTAAAGCAACTACACCAATGGAACTATAAACTTATCGATTGTCAGGTTAGCAGCGAACACTTGGAGACCTTAGGTGCCATCGAGATAAGTCGCGATGAATTTGCTGAACAGTTGCGGGAGCTGCTACCTCAGCAAGGCATGGCGGGACCCTGGCATTTGCTTGTTAACGCTGAGAGATAGTCTAAGAGCGATATGAATTCGAAACCCAAAGTTAGCGATACAATTCGACTGTTTCGCACCTCTGACCACCCTTGTAGCTATAAGGCCCAGGAGACCGCCGCCACTGTTTTCGTTGATCCAGAATTGACAATCGACCAGAAATTGAACACTCGATTGAGTGAGTTAGGTTACCGGCGCAGCGGTGCGCACCTGTATAGACCAGACTGTGAAAACTGCCATGCGTGTATCTCCTGCCGTCTACCGGTACAAAACTACAAACGTAACAAGCGATTCCAAAGAATTTGGAATCGAAACACAGATTTGCGGGTTATCGAGCACTCTAGCCTAGAAGGTGAAGAAGCCTTTTTGCTGTATCAGAGCTATATTGAAAAGCGCCACAGCGACGGCGATATGTACCCGGCAACAGCGGAGCAGTTCGATGCCTTCATTCGCAGCAGTGTTGAGGGCGGGCGCTATTATTGTTTCTACCTAGAGCAAAAACTAATAGCCGTTGCCGTAAGTGACATCCTGGCTTCCGGACTTTCGGCGGTATACACCTTCTTCGACCCTGCGCAGGAAAAGCGATCTCTGGGCAACTACGCAATTCTCTGGCAAATCGAGCAGGCCCGGGCGCTCGGTATGGACTATCTCTATCTAGGCTACTGGATCAAAGGCTGTGCCAAGATGGAGTATAAGATCGCATACAGGCCGTTAGAAATGCTGGTAGAAGGCAAGTGGATACTACTAAACTAGCTGTAGCATTGAAACGAGTGGCCCCCACATCTTTGCTTATCTCGAGAAAATACGGCACAATGCGGCCGCTAATAAATACATTGAGGCTAGCTAATGGCGAAAGAAGATCAAATTGAAATGGAAGGCGAGGTTGTCGACACCCTTCCTAATACTATGTTTCGTGTAAAACTGGAAAACGGGCACATCGTTACAGCTCACATTTCCGGCAAAATGCGCAAGAACTACATCCGAATCCTAACTGGCGATCAGGTTCGCGTTGAGCTTACTCCCTACGACCTAAGCAAAGGCCGCATCACCTATCGCGCTCGCTAGTTTTTAGCCGGAGTTAATTCCTTCTTCTCCTGGGGTTTTCTCTCACTGATAGTTAAAACTAGCTCGTCATTCTTACAGCTAACCTGAACTTCTCCGCCGTTGGCTGATAATTTTCCGAATAAGATATCTTCGGCCAATTCCTTCTTCAGCTTTTCTTGGATAAGTCTAGCCATAGGTCTTGCACCCATGGATTCGCTATAGCCATGTTCGACGAACCAGTCAACTGCGCTGTCATCGACGTTGAGCAATACCTTCTTCTCATCGAGTTGTACCTGCAGATCGACAAGAAATTTGTCCACAACGGTCCTGATAGTTTCTTTAGTTAAGGCACCGAACTGAATGATCCCGTCCAGCCTGTTTCGGAACTCAGGTGTAAAGGCTTTCTTTATTATTTCCATGCCGTCTGTGGTGTGATCTTGTTCTGTAAAACCTATCGATGAGCGCGCCATTTCCTGCGCACCCGCATTCGTAGTCATGATTAGTATCACATTTCTAAAATCCGCATGGCGCCCGTTATTATCTGTTAGGGTGCCGTGATCCATGACCTGAAGCAATAAGTTAAAAACATCGGGGTGCGCTTTTTCGATTTCATCCAATAGCAAAACACAGTGTGGATTCTTGCTAACAGCCTCGGTAAGCAAGCCGCCTTGGTCGAAACCAACATAGCCAGGAGGTGCGCCGATTAAGCGCGAAACGGTATGTCGCTCCATGTACTCAGACATATCGAAGCGTAATAACTCGATACCCATAATTTTTGCAAGCTGCCGGCTTACCTCGGTCTTACCGACACCGGTAGGGCCGGAGAAAAGAAATGATCCTATAGGTTTTTCGCCATCGTTCAATCCGGCGCGGGATAATTTTATAGCCGTAGCTAATGACTCGATAGCTTGGTCTTGTCCAAAAACTACCATCTTGAGATTCGGCTCGATATTTTTGAGCGACTCTACATCTGAACTCGAAACATGTTTTGGCGGTATGCGTGCTATAGCAGCAACTACTTTTTCCATGTCAGTAACCTGAATAAGTTTCTTGCGCTTACTGCTGGGCTGCAAACGTTGATAGGCTCCTGCTTCATCAATCACATCGATAGCCTTGTCCGGCATAAAACGATCATTGATATAACGCCCGGCTAACTCGGATGCGGCCTTCAGGGCCTTATCGCTATAGCGAAGATCATGATGCTCTTCGAATCTGGACTTAAGTCCTTTCAGAATTTTATAGGTAGTATCTACATCGGGCTCATCGACATCTATTTTCTGAAAGCGTCGCGACAAGGCGCGATCTTTTTCGAAGATGCCTCTGTATTCCTGATAGGTTGTTGACCCGATGCAACGCAGATTGCTCGATGTGAGAACTGGTTTTAGTAAGTTGGACGCATCCATTACGCCGCCGGATGCAGCACCGGCTCCTATAATAGTGTGAATCTCATCAATAAAAAGAATCGCGTGTGGATTCTTTTTTAACTCGCCGAGTAATGCTTTAAATCTTTTCTCAAAGTCGCCGCGGTATTTAGTTCCAGCCAATAGCGCACCAAGATCCAGGGAATAGATAACACTACCCAAGAGCACCTCAGGCACATTGCCCTCTACTATGAGTTTCGCCAAACCTTCCGCGACCGCTGTCTTGCCTACACCTGACTCTCCCACCAATAATGGATTATTTTTTCTGCGACGGGAAAGCACCTGTACTACGCGAGTAACCTCCTCCTCTCTACCTATAAGCGGATCAATCCGACCCTGCTCCGCTTCCATGTTCAGGTTTGTGGCAAAGCTATCTAATGGGTTACTAGCGCTTTCTCCCGCCGTATCCTCATCCAGTTGTTCGGGGGGCACATCTCGCTCACCTTCATGACCAGGAATTTTAGAAATGCCGTGTGTAATATAGTTAACAATATCGATACGGGCGATATCCTGTTGGCGCAAGAAATAGACGGCCTGTGATTCTTGCTCACTAAAGATTGCAACAAGTACATTGGCGCCAGTTACTTCTCTCTTTCCAGAAGACTGCACATGAAATACCGCGCGCTGTAACACGCGTTGAAAGCCTAAGGTTGGTTGTGTCTCGCGGTTTTCTTCTGTCTCAGGAATTAAAGGGGTCGTCGCATCTACGAAATCGACTAGCTCGCCGCGCAGACGGCCTAGGTCGCAGTCGCATGCCACTAATACGCTAGCTGCCTCCTCATTGTCTAACAGCGAGAGTAGCAAATGCTCAACCGTCATAAATTCATGACGCTTTTTGCGAGCGCTTCTGAATGCTTCGCTAAGTGTAGCTTCTAAATCTTTGCTTAACATAATTGCCCTTTGGCTAACTTTCTAGTTGACCGTAAAAAACCAAAACGGATCAAATCAAATTTTGTGTGTGCACCCTGTCTTTAACAATCTGTTTATCTGTAATTCATAATCTTTCGTAACGATGTCGCGAGCTAGCTATCTATCTCTACCGAACAGAGCAATGGCTGCTCACATTCACGAGCATATTCGTTAACCTGCGCAGCTTTTGTTTCGGCAACGTCCTTTCCAAACACGCCACACACTCCCTTACCCTCGGTGTGGACTTTTAACATAATCTGGGTCGCTTTCTCAACATTCATGGCAAAGAATGAGCATAGCACTTCGACAACGAAGTCCATTGGGGTGTAGTCGTCATTTATTAACACGACTTTGTATAACGGTGGCTTCTGCAATTTAGGTTTTTCTGTAATTGCGGCGAACCCTGAATCGTGATCGATTCGTTCATCGTTACCGTCATCCGAATTATTTGGCCCCGGCAAGCCTGTCGACATTCGTAGTGGAATCATTTCTAGGTCTTTCTCACTCATAACATTTAACTATTCACTCATCTTCAGGACGCTCTGGGCAAATCTAGGCCCTTTACGCGGAGAATCTATCTAATCATCCATGCTCCAGGAAGCCTCTAGTATACAGTTAAATTGGGCCTTCTCCCCCATTTTCAAGACCTACGTAAGAGCTTGCTTTCGCGAATTCGGGCCCGCTCTTTTGACATTGACGAATCATTCCTGTATAGAATTTATTGGGGACATAAGCCTCAAAGTAAAAAATAATAAGAAGTACGGAGTTCGCTCATGAGTACCGGGCAAGTTAAGTGGTTCAACAATGCAAAAGGGTTTGGCTTTATTTTGCCAGATGAAGGGGGTGACGATTTATTCGCGCACTACTCCGCCATCGGCATGGATGGTTATAAAACCTTAAAAGCCGGACAACTAGTCTCATTCGACACGATCGAAGGTCCCAAGGGATTGCATGCGGCGAATATTCATACCGTCAATGATGCGTCCACCTCAAATATCGATCAGGCAGGCTCTAAACAGGATTCTGATTCCAGTGCGACCGCTCCAGCCAATGGTGCGTCAATGCCTGCAACGGACGATGAGCTGGCAGCCTCGGATTAACGGGCGAAGTAATCGTGCCCGATTGATGTAGGCTCCCCGCATCCAGGCGCATGATGCCTTAATAGAGTTGGGAGCACGAATGATGCTCACGCATCTCGTGGCATTCTGGAGGTCATTCGAACCACCGGCGGGTGTTTATCTGCGCCAAGCTTAAGCCTCCCCCAATTTTACCGATACAAGCCTCATGTCCCAGATAATGCTGTTTAATAAGCCTTTTTCCGTTTTATCCCAATTCACATCGGAGCCACCCCACCGCACGCTTGTCGAATACATAACAAGAAAGGGATTCTATGCCGCTGGCAGACTGGACAAAGACTCCGAGGGATTATTAATCCTGACCAACGATGGTAAATTGCAGCAGAAGATAAGCAATCCCAAGTACGGGAAGTTCAAGACCTATCTAGTACAAGTCGAAGGAGAGCTAAGCGAGGGCGCACTCGACGCTCTGCGTCAGGGGGTCAATCTTAAGGACGGGCTTAGCAAACCCGCTGAGGCCAGACGTGTAGCCGAGCCCCTACTCTGGGATCGCGACCCGCCCATCAGAGAGCGTCAAAAAATCCCCACAAGCTGGCTGGAACTATCAATATCCGAAGGTCGCAACCGGCAGGTTCGGCGCATGACGGCGGCGACGGGGTTTCCTACACTGCGCCTTATCCGCATCAAGATTGACCAATGGGAACTAGGAGATCTACAGCCGGGGGAAAGCAAGATTATCGAGGTCTAGACTAGGAATCCTGCCAGCGGTCTATCGCAACCTTATCCGAATCTCTGGATTCGACCCAGACACTGCTGGTTGCAGTTTTTTGCTGCTTCCAGAACGGCGCCTTGCTCTTCAGGTAATCCATGATGAATTCGGCAGCCTCGAAAGCCGCATGCCGATGGGCGCTAGCCGTAGCTACCAACACAATCTGATCCTTTCCATGTAACTCGCCTACCCTGTGGATGATTCTTGTGGCCAGCAATGGCCATTTCGCTTCGGCTTGCTGCTGGATTTCCTGCAGGCATTTCTCGGTCATGCCAGGGTAATGCTCCAGGAACAACGAGCGAACCGGTGTAGGCTCAGAGCCTTCTGCAGATACGTCATAAATCTCACGCACCAGCCCGGTAAACGTAACGATAGCGCCAGCATCTCCCGCGCGATGGCGTAGAGCCGCATATTCATCGGCAATCGAAAAATCTTGATTTTGGATGCTAATCATAGGTCATTAGCCACCGGTCATGGGGGGGAAGAAGGCAACTTCGTCGTTCTCTGAAAGTGGATGATCAAGATCGACCACCGTCTGATTCACGGCGACCAACACCTTATTGTGCGCGCTAAAAACCCTTTGAAAACTTGGGTTTATACTCAACAGATGATCTATAAGATTCTGTACGGAGCCCACCTGAGCTGGCAGCTCGAGTTCTTCCTCGCTGCGGCCCAGTGTCTCACGAATGCTAGCGAAATATTGAATACGTAACATAGACTCTATACTGATTCCGAGCGCTGGTAATGGCCGCTTTTGCCGCCACGCTTCTCTTTCAGGCTGATCGCCTCAATGACCATATTCTTATCTACCGCCTTACACATATCGTAGATTGTCAGCGCCGCCACGGAAACTGCTGTCAGAGCCTCCATCTCAACACCGGTTTGCCCGTTCACCTTGCAGGTGGCCTCAATCAAAACGCGGTTCTGAGCGCTATCTAATTCCAGGGCGACGTCTACCGAGGTCAACATCAGAGGGTGACAAAGCGGGATTAGCCCAGAGCAGCTCTTCGCCGCTTGGATCCCAGCTATACGAGCAATGGCTATCACATCACCTTTTTTATGCCCGCCCGCGGAGATCAAGGCTAGTGTTTCGCTAGCCATACGTATGCTACCACTCGCCGTTGCTATTCTGTGCGTGGACTGCTTTTCTCCGACATCCACCATCTTGGCGTTGCCCTTGCTATCAATATGGGTCAGTTTGCTCATAGTCTTTAAACCGCTGTGTAATTCGCCATTATCCATGTTTCTGCCAGCGAGCTAAAGAGCAAAGCTTAAGCGAGCATTTAAATTTCATAGCTAGAGCATTGCTCGCGAAGGCTTTTAGCAGCTAGCATTAGCCCTTTTCTTAATCTAAGCAAACTAGGCCCCCTTATTATGCACGAACTGCCTCACATAACGGTGGCCACAATTGTCGAGCGCGATGGTAAATTCCTAATGGTGAGAGAGAATTCCGGTGGCCGCCTCGTCTATAATCAACCTGCTGGCCATTTAGAGCCGAACGAAACTCTATTCGACGCCGCATTGAGAGAAACGCTTGAAGAAACCGCGTGGCACGTCGAACTCAAACAACTATTGGGCATTTATCAGTATACCTCTGCTGAAAACTGTATTACCTATATTCGCCACTGCTTTATCGCCAAAGTAATAGAACCAAGAACTGAACGAAATCTCGACCCGGACATACTCGAGGCAAAGTGGCTGACTCTAAAAGAGTTAGAAGGCTTTGAGTCTGAACTGCGCAGCCCCCTGGTGCTCAAAGTTATTCGAGACTATCTGAGTGGCGTGAACTTTCCGCTGCATGTAGTACAACTGCCCTAAACTACTAGTGCGCATTACTGGAAAAATATAAACATATAAATCATGACGATAGACAAGGAACAGAGAATCAACAGCAATAGTAAAGTGATTGTTGGCATGTCCGGAGGTGTCGACTCATCAGTTGCCGCTTATCTGCTCATTGAGCAGGGCTATCAGGTGGAAGGCTTGTTTATGAAAAACTGGGATGAAGACGATGGCACGGAATACTGCACCGCTAAGGACGACTTGGCCGACGCCCAGTCAGTCTGTGACAGCCTGGGAATACCTCTGCACAGCGCCAACTTCGCCGCCGAGTACTGGGACAATGTCTTCGCCCATTTCCTCCAAGAATACTCAGCGGGTCGCACACCCAATCCAGACGTACTGTGCAACAGAGAGATCAAATTCAAGGCTTTCCTTGAATATGCCGGCGAACTTGGCGCGGATTTTATAGCGACCGGGCATTATGTGAGAAAGAAAGTTGTGGGCTCCCATACCCAACTGCTAAAAGGCCTGGACAATAATAAGGATCAGAGCTATTTCCTCTGCGAGGTAAATGAGAGCTGTTTGAGTAAAAGTCTTTTTCCTGTCGGCGAGCTGGATAAGCCCGAAGTACGTGCTATCGCATCCAAGCTAGGCCTGCGTACCCACGACAAGAAGGACAGTACAGGCATCTGTTTCATCGGGGAGCGCAAATTCAAAGATTTTCTCGAACAGTATCTCCCGGCTCAACCGGGAGTGATCGAATCTGTAGACGGCGAGACTGTAGGCGAGCATGCCGGCTTGATGTTTTATACCTATGGTCAGCGGCAAGGGCTAGGCATAGGGGGCTTGAGCGATCATGACGAGGCGCCCTGGTATGTTGTCGACAAAGACCTAAAGAGCAACGTCTTATTGGTCGCACAAGGCTCGGAGCATCAAATGCTGTTTTCCAGCCAGTTACTGGCAGGCAAGCCGGCATGGGTAAACAAACAGCCCGACGCTATGCCCCTTAGTTGTACCGCAAAAGTGCGCTACCGCCAGCCTGACCAGCAGTGCCTAATTAGCAACAACACAGAGGGTCTGCTGCAGGTCGATTTCACTACACCACAACGTGCCGTGACACCGGGCCAATATGTCGTATTTTATCAAGACGAGCGCTGTCTCGGGGGAGCTATCATTGAACAGTTCTGTCGCTGAGCTAACGCGCTGGGAATGGCAGACCATGGCTTTGGCCGCCGTAGCCCAGTCCGCGGCCCTCGTAGCCAAACTCGCCGTACACGGGAATGCCTCGCAGACCGAGCTTCTGGCGAGCGTTAACCCACTTCTGATTCTTAATCCAAGGACGGAAGCCGATGTCTATCCGAATCTTGGGCATCTAAATCTGGGCCTGCGGTCTTTGCATGACATGTTCCATCAGTTAAAGGCGCCGGAAAACGCCGGCATGGTTCGCTACACACTAGGGATGCTGCTACTACGCAATAAGTTGGATGCAAACCCCTCCATGCAAGAGGCTATTAGAGTTGGCTTGCAGGGGATCCACCCCTTGCAACTCATACCGGAGAATGCCACGCCGTGGCGAATGGAAGGCGAAGAAAAAACAGCAGGACAATTGCGCCAGGAACAAACATTCGAGCAGCTTGCTACTCTTTATCAGGATACAATTAGCAGGTTGCCACACCGCATCCAGGTTCAGGGGCAGATGGACTATCTGCAGAATGAGTATGTAGCCAATCGTGTCCGCTCACTTCTACTTGCGGGCATCCGCTCTGCTGTATTGTGGCATCAACTCGGTGGACGTCGCTGGCGGCTCATTTTTTATCGAAAGAGAGTACAAGAAACAGCTGGGAGTCTGCGACGACGTCTCCTGGCGTCGATCTAAGTAACACGGCATTGAACACAGAACAAAATCCAAGGAATACACGATGGCAAACGACTCAGACAATTCACTAATGGCAATCTCTCCACTTGATGGCCGCTATAAAAGCAAATGTGCAGATCTATCGCCTTACTTTAGTGAATTCGCACTCATGCGCTACCGCGTTCTGGTTGAGGTGAAGTGGCTGCAAAAATTGTCGGAACACGACCAGATTGATGACCTTCGAGTGATCAGCGATCGAGGCCTACAATACCTAGACGACCTGATTGAAAATTTTTCAAGAAGTGATGCCCGGCGTATCAAAGAGATCGAGGCGACCACGAATCATGACGTTAAAGCTGTAGAGTATTTCATTAAGGAAAAGTTCGAAGACAATGCCGAGCTAAATGACCAGCTAGAATTTGTGCATTTCGCCTGCACATCGGAAGACATTAACAACTTGGCTTATGCCCTGATGCTACGCGATGGAAGAGACAAAGTTGTACTCGATCAGATGCGTGAAATTGAGTCTACTCTGGCGCAACTTGCCAAGAAATTTGCCAGCCAACCGCTACTTTGTCGTACCCATGGCCAGCCAGCCTCACCCTCTACAGTGGGCAAAGAATTTGCAAACGTTGTGCATCGCCTGCGCCGACAAATCTCGCAGATTGAATCGAATGAGATTTTAGGCAAGATCAATGGCGCTGTAGGAAACTACAACGCACACTTTTCAGCCTACCCGGATATCGACTGGCAGAGCAACGCTCAGAATTTCGTAGAATCGCTTGGGCTTAGCTGGAACCCCTACACCACACAGATCGAACCCCATGACTATATTGCAGAATTATTTGCAGCTGTCGGTCGGTTTAACACTATCCTTATCGACTTCGATCGAGATATATGGGCTTACATCTCCTTAGGCTATTTTAAACAAAAGACTGTCGCCGGAGAGGTTGGCTCCTCAACGATGCCGCACAAAGTAAACCCCATAGACTTCGAGAATTCAGAGGGGAATCTAGGCATTGCCAATGCGATGATGGCACATCTAGCGGAGAAACTACCGATCTCTAGATGGCAGCGCGATCTGACAGATTCAACAGTGCTGCGAAATATTGGCACTGGCCTTGCGCATAGCCTAATTGCTTATCGAGCAACCTTGAAAGGCATAAGCAAGCTAGAACTTAACGCTGCAGTGATAGACAGAGACATCGATGCTTGCTGGGAGATATTAGCAGAGCCTATACAAACAGTTATGCGTAGATATCGAATCGAAAAGCCTTACGAAAAACTTAAAGAGCTAACCCGGGGCAAACAAATTGATAAGCAATCTGTGCAGGAATTCGTGGAAACTCTCTCCATACCAGTGAAGGCAAAGCAAGAACTTCTGGCGCTTACCCCACGAACTTATCTGGGCAACGCCGAAGAACAGGCTAGTTCTATTTGAAGCCGTTGCAGCTCAGTCCGACATTCAATGTCGATGATTTTTTAAAACAAAACTGGCAGAAGAAGCCGGTACTGCTACCCAAGCTGGTACAGAACTTCCGCGATGCCATTTCTGCCGAAGAGCTAGCTGGGCTAGCCTGCGAAGAATTCATCGAAAGTCGGCTAATCAGCGAATTTAAACCGGGCGAATGGTTGCTTAAAAATGGACCATTCGTGGAATCAGATTTCACCTCTCTTCCCGAGTCAAACTGGACCCTATTGGTCCAAGCCGTCGACCAATGGGTTGAGACTGTCGCTGATATTAAGGCGCTTTTCGATTTTCTTCCCAGTTGGAGAATCGACGATATTATGATTTCATTTGCGGCTCAGGGCGGCGGCGTGGGACCTCATTACGATTATTATGATGTCTTCTTGTTACAGGGTTCTGGTAAGCGCCATTGGCAGGTTGGAGAACGCTGGGCTTCGACTGAATCCCAACGACCAAATACCGAATTAAATCTACTGCAAGAGTTTGAGCCTAAAATGGAATTCACTCTAAGTGCCGGCGACGCGCTGTATATCCCCCCGCGCTTTTCTCACTGGGGTACGGCGACAAGCGATGGCCTTTGTTACTCGATAGGGTTTCGCGCACCCTCACTTGCAGAGATGATCGAGGGCTTTAGCGACCTGATCATTAAGGAGCAAAATCCAGTGAATCGTTATGAAGACAGTAGTGTAACCAGCCATCTGCGTAGCGGAGAAATCGAGCCTCAGATGCTCGACAAAAGCTTCCAGCAACTTAGCGAAAGACTGGCAGACAAGAGCAAGTTCATCACCTGGTTCGGTTGCCATGTAAGCCAGCCAAAGTATCCAGAATTGATCCAGGGATTAGATCAAACCCTGTCTAGCGAAGAATTCGCAGTACTGCTTGGCGAGGGTGTAAGCCTGTTCAAAAACCCGAGTTCGCGTTTTGCATTCCTGGAATCCGGCGATGAAGCCAAGGTGTTGCTCTTCGTCGATGGCGCAATGGTCGCCTTTCCTGTCGTTCAGCTTTCGAATATCACTTCACTGTGCCAGCACAGCCATTTTAGTGCAGAAAGCTCGGCTAGCTTGCTCACAGACCCTGGGATGGCGGAACTACTGCGGCAACTCTTAAATCAGGGTAGTCTGCTCGTTTCTGAGTAAACCTATCAATCTCCCGCAACACGTCAGCACAGGCTATGCACAGCAGTAACATACGAGTTCTCCCCTATCAGCAAGACAGCGAGTTATTCATGCGCGCCTTGGGAACGTTCGCCATGCCTGCTTTTCTGGACAGCGCAAGCCACGGTGGTCGCAGTGGAAGGCGCGATATCCTCGCGGCGGCACCGATTGCCCATATCATCTTAAGCAATGGCATAATGTCTTGTTCCGAAAATATACGTGAGCACATCGGCGACTCAAGAAAAAGTGAGGTATTATTACGAAATATCAGATATTTAAAAGACAAACATCTACCTTTGTATCAGAGTCTTCAAGCCGAGGTATCTGGCGATGACTTTGCCGGCGCGGTGATCGCTCATCTTGGCTACCCAGAACTCAAAAGTGGCTCAAGTTTCGATATTAACGACGGTTTCGTCGGCGTCTATCTCTGGACCCTCATCATCGATCACGAGGAAAATACCTGCGAGCTCAGATTTCACCCAGGCTGCGACCAAGCCTACATCGAAGAGACCGCCTCCTCTATAAACAAGGCGCTAGATACAGTTAATAGCGACCACCCCGGGAGCTTTTCTCTTCTCTCTAATTTCGAGAGTAATTCTAGCTTCGATGAATACCAGCGCGCCTTCACAGATATTAAGAAGCGTATCGATTGCGGCGACTGTTATCAGGTTAACTTGACGCAGAGTTTTACGACCAAGGGCGACGGCGATCCCTTAGACGCCTATCTCAGGCTGCGCAGAGCGATTACCGCGCCCTTCTCTGCCTATTTAAACTGGAATAGTGGCGCCCTACTGAGCCTGTCGCCCGAGCGCTTTCTCCGACTCGTCGATGAAGCGGTATTGACCCAGCCCATCAAGGGGACAAGACCCAGAGGCTCAACAAAGGAGGCGGACGCACAATTAGCACAGGACCTTCTGGCTAGCGAAAAAGACAGGGCCGAGAACTTAATGATCGTTGACCTGTTAAGAAATGATTTGGGCAGAGTCTGCCAGATAGGAAGTATCGAAGTAAAACAGTTATTTAACGTCGAATCTTTCAGCAATGTCCATCATATGGTTAGCGACGTGTCAGGCACCCTCAAAGCCGAAAGGGACGCGCTAGACTTACTCGAAAGCTGCTACCCAGGAGGGTCGATAACCGGCGCACCCAAACTAAGCGCCATGACTATAATCCAGAGGCTAGAGCAGCATCCTAGAAGGGCTTATTGCGGCACCGTGTTCTACCTAGACTCTCTAGGGAATTTCGACAGCAGCATTACCATCCGCAGCCTGTTGTGGGAGGCCAATGAACTCACCTGCTGGGCTGGTGGCGGCATCGTTGCCGACTCTAATTGTGTGGAGGAGTATCAGGAATGTTTCGATAAAATAAATAATATTTTCAGTGCATTACAAGACTAACCTCAGATTATAAGTAATATCAACAGGATTAGGCTGTTGCGCAGCACTTCCTATTCCTAAATGCTAAGATCTCGCTCGCTAGCCGCACAAAATTCGCGGCGTAACTCCTCATAAGTCTCAACTGCAGGATATTGGGGAAACTCCTCGATTACATTGGTCGGCGCACGAAACAAGATTCCAGCATCTGCCTCTTCCAGCATAGTCGTATCATTGTAAGAGTCACCAGAGGCGATGACGCGGAAATTAAGCCCATGCAGGGCCTTAACCGATTGCCGCTTGGGGTCTTTTTGGCGCAGCTTATAGTCGACAATTCTGCCAGATTCGTCTGCAACCAGGCGATGACAAAATAATGTGGGAAAATCGAGCTGGCGCATCAAAGGCTGCGAGAACTCATAAAAAGTATCTGACAAGATAATAAGTTGGAATCTTTCCTTCAACCAAATTATAAAATCCTTGGCCCCGGGCAGTGGCTCCATCGTAGAAATCACTTCCTGTATGTCTGGCAGTCCCAAGCCATGCTGATCGAGTATTGCCAGCCGTTGCTTCATCAGCACGTCATAGTCTGGAATATCGCGCGTGGTGGCGCGCAATTCATCGATACCGGTCTTTTCAGCAAATCCGATCCAAATCTCCGGTACCAGTACTCCTTCCAAATCGAGACAGGCTAGTTCCATGATGCTAAGTTCTCCTTCTGGGTTGCTTTATTCGCTGCGGCGATCTTCTCGCACTTCTTGCTCCAGCTTACAATCTTGCCAGCCGGGCGCCTTGCTTTGCCCTGTCAGCCTAGGGCAGCGTCAATCTACCAGAAATCAACAATTCAGAACAGCAGGAGAAAAAATCCCTAGCTGTCTAATTACTAGATATTGATTTATCGCTACTAAAATCTGCAAGATTTAGTAGCGGCAATCATTTAGACTGTCTAAGTGCTTAGTTTTATTAGAGTTTTTCACGTGGAACATCGCAATCGGCCGCAACGAACAATAGTTTAATTGAGCTGCTTAGCCCCATCCCAGCAAGCGCTTTACCACGCCGCACAAATAGCCGAGAATGTGCCGGCTCGGCCTCATCTTCGACTATAAATTGGCAAAAGCCTTCATGAACTCCACATCGACAGCTCAGATCGCGCAAGACGTGCTAGACCTTAACTCGGATCTGGCAGGCAGCGAACCCAAAGACGTGCTGCGTCAGGTCGCCGACCTATGGCCGAACCTTGCACTTTCATTTAGCGGGGCCGAAGACGTAGTCTTAATTGAAATGGCGAGCAAGCTGCCCCATACACCAACGGTATTTACTCTAGACACTGGTCGACTGCACCCGCAGACCTACGCGTTCATTGAGAATGTTCGAAAACATTATTCCCTGGCTATAGAAACGCTACATCCGGACCCGCAGCGCCTCAGCAAGCTAATTCAGAGCAAAGGCTTATTTAGCTTCTATGAGGACGGACACTCAGAATGCTGCGACATACGCAAGGTTGAGCCGCTAAGGGCAAAGCTCGCAACAGTTGATGCCTGGGTCACTGGGCAGCGGCAGGACCAGAGCCCCACAAGAGCCGACGTGCCGGTAGTCGAACTCGACAATAACTTCTCCAGCCCTAAACACCCCCTGATTAAGGTGAACCCGCTGGCGAACTGGAGCTCAGAGGATGTCTGGGGCTACATCCGTATGTTGGATGTACCCTATAACGAGCTTCACGACGCCGGATTTATCAGCATAGGCTGCGAACCCTGCACACGCCCTACAGGCCCGAACCAGCATGAGCGAGAGGGCCGCTGGTGGTGGGAAGAAGCCACTATCAAGGAATGCGGGCTGCACAGAGCAAATACAGAGGACCAGAGAAAGCGGACCTAAGGCTGGAGACCTAAGCAGGATCGGCCGGCTACAGCGTTGGCAGTTCGATAGCCTCCACTAGGCGTTCAAACTCAGCGCTGGACTGAGTTGCCAGCCCTTCTTGGACCAGTTCCTTGGTCAGGTGTGGCGCAAACATCTCAATAAAATCATACATATAGCTGCGCAAGTAACTGTTGCGCCTAAAACCTATCTTGGTTGTACTGGATTCGAATAGGTCACGAGCGTCGAGCGCTATCAGATCGCTGTCTATCACCTCATCAAAGGCCATGCTCGCCACTATGCCTATGCCTAAGCCAAGGCGCACATAGGTCTTGATAACATCGGCATCGGCAGCGGTAAGAACTACCCTGGGATGCAGGTCCTGAGTACTGAATGCCTCATCCAGCTTCGACCTTCCGGTAAAGCCGAAGGTGTAAGTGATAATAGGATAATTAGCTATATTACAGAGAGTTAGCTTACTTTCCTGAGTCAATGGATGCCCTTTAGGCACCAATATTGACCTATTCCAGCGATAACACGGCAACATCACTAGGTCGCTATACAGCTCCAAAGCTTCGGTAGCTATCGCAAAATCGGCGGCGCCTTCGGCTGCAGATGCCGATATCTGCTTTGGCGTCCCCTGATGCATATGCAGGGAGATCTCGGGATGCTTATCGATGAACTGCCTTATTACCGGAGGCAGAACATAGCGGCACTGCGTATGAGTAGTGGCTAGCGACAAGCTACCAGCCTGTTCTTGACCGTATTCCCGCGCCAGTGACTGGATCTTCTCAACCTGCTGCAAGACCTCCCCGCTGGTGTCCAATATTTCTCGACCGGCCTCTGTAATCTCCACCAAATGCTTCCCGCGCCGGATGAATATCTGTAATCCCAACTCCTCTTCCAGCAGCCTTATCTGCTTGCTTATGCCTGGCTGCGAACTGAACAGATGAGCGGCAGCTTTAGACACATTCAGGTCTTGCTTTGCGACTTCCCAAATATATCTAAGCTGTTGCAACTTCATGAGATAACTCCCAGTTGTAAAGTATTAGCCTATGATATGCTTTTTAGTTATTAAAATATTCACAAATATTCCTTTTACATATAATCTGTTCCGTCTAATCTCGCGACTTTACAGCTATGCGCGGATTATTGGCCCATGGATCTCACGCTTCATATTGCTGCCGGCGCAGCGGTTGGCTTCGCCATTGGTCTTACCGGACTCGGAGGCGGCTCCCTTATGACACCCCTGCTTTTGTTTTTCGGCTATCCTGCACCCGTGGCTGTTGGTACCGACCTACTCTACGCGGCAATAACCAAGAGTGGTGGCGCACTCTCACATCACCGGGCAGGCAATGTAGACTGGCTTATCGTCCGCTTGCTTGCCCTTGGCAGCATCCCTACAGCACTTCTGGTGCATGGCGCTATTAGCCAAACGACGTTAGAACAGAGCCCTGAATTCGAGCAACTCCTCACCTCTAGCTTAGGTATAATGCTAATAATTACGTCTATCATATTGATATTAAATGGAAATTTAAGAAAAAATGCGAGGGAGAACAAGCCCGAAAGGCTGATGGGTTTTGTCTCCAGGCATCGAAGCCATCTGACCGTAGCTATGGGGATTGTGCTTGGGGTCTGTGTGACGCTGTCATCGGTAGGCGCAGGCGCCTTTGCAGCGGCTATCCTTTTAACCATCTACGCAAAGGCTTCGACAGTAAGGGTGATAGGCAGTGATATAGCGCACGCCGTTCCACTAACTTTCATCGCTGGTCTAGGCTATCTGCTCTCAGGCTATGTGGACCTGACCCTGCTGGCTAGCCTTTTAATTGGCTCCTTGCCGGCCATTGCCCTAGGTTCGCGGCTTAGCTCGCAGGTGCCAGAAAGGGCGCTGCAGGGTCTGTTGATAGTGATCTTATTCGGTTTAGGGTTGTATTATACTATATTTAATAAGTTGAATTAATTTTACATTATAAGCATTTTATTTAATTACTATTGATTTGCCACTCCATGAGGCACATGACCCGTAGCAACGTGATTTCGCGCCGATTCACAGTGCCCTTCCTGATCATCAAAGAAGACATCGGCATCAAATGCCCGGAGAAATTCACCCTTGTCGAGCCCACCTAGGAAAAGAGACTCGTCAATGCGAATATTCCAGGCTCGCAGAGTGCGCACTACCCTCTCATGGGCAGGCGCGGCACGCGCCGTTACTAAGCAGGTACGCAGTGGCGCCTCGCCAGGAGGGAACCCCATTTGGATTTGTTGCAGAGCCGCCAGAACTGGCTTGAATGGCCCTCCGCTTAGTGGCTCGTTAGCTGCCTCACGTTCATTCTCAGTAAAAGCTTCTAGCCCTCTGTTTTTGAATATTTTTTCAGAGTCATCAGAGAACAAAACGGCATCGCCATCGAAGGCTATCTTAAGCTTCTCGTTAGGCGTGCGGCTATTTTCAGAAGGCAAGATGGTTGCCGCGGCGACTCCAAGCTCCAAGGCTTGCCTGACATCCGCGCCATCGGTCGACAAAAACAGGTGGCTATTGAAGGCCGAGATGTAACGATAGGGGCTATCTCCACCACTGAATGCGGCGCGGCTTATATCCAAGCCGTAGTGCTGTATAGAGTTAAAGATCCGCAGCCCGGTATCTGCACTATTCCTCGATAGAAGAATCACTTGCACGGGAGACTCATCGAGCAACTCATTTAGCCCCAGTAGTTTTTGCACCAACAGGAAAGCATCGCCAGGTTCCAGCGGTTTGTCTTCCTTTGATATCTGATATTGCTGATAGGCATCCAGGCCCTTCTCCTCAAAGACGCGATGACTATCTTCCAGGTTAAACAAGGCGCGAGAGGATATCGCGATTACCAGTGGGTCTATCTTTGCTTGGGTTACCATTAGAGACTCTACCTGACAGTTCGCACTATGATAGAGGGCAATCGCTGACTTAGCCATCTAAGATAAGCCTTAGATGAATACAAAGTCCTACAAAGGGTTCTAAAATACTGTCATAACAGTCTGTTAATAAAGCAATATTTATCTGAAATGTATTAAGCGCTACGCTAGCGAAGGCAAGGGAGAAGTACAATTAGCATGCTAGAAAGGAAGAATGAGGAGCGTATCGGCTTGTTACTTTCGGGAGGCGGCGCTCGCGCGGCTTACCAGGTGGGCGTGCTAGGCGCCATTGCGAAACTAATGCCCAAGAATGCAAAGAACCCCTTCCATATCATTTCCGGAACCTCTGCCGGCGCTTTCAACGCTGCCTCACTTGGCTCCCACGCCCATAGGCTTCGAACCGGAGTGAGGCTTCTAGAGTATGTGTGGAAAAATATTAGCAGCGACCAGATCTATACACCGCAATC
>CAJQHM010000130.1 GCA_905478195.1 uncultured Pseudomonadales bacterium | reverse complement strand
ATAACGTACTGCCTGTCCGTCGCAGCGGTCGCGCGTAACTGTCTGGCAAAATCGAGACTTCGCTCATTGCCCTCTTCAGGCAATCGCAGGCTTCTATTGCGCATACTATCAAGGAGCAAAACGTCGGTTTGATTGCGCATATAAGAGTGAAGGTCGTAACTGAGTCGTTGCGTAATACGGCCATTGTTAAACAACTCAAAATTTCGACTGCGGAATAAGTCACCATCAACATCTTGGGCTAGATGCAAACCAAAGAGCCATGGCTGCTGCGTCGGCTCCAGAATGACATTATAGGTAATAGGCTGGCCTATTGTTCTAATCCTGTCTTCATAGCTGATTCTAAAATCGGCCAAAGCCGAGGCCACCGAATAAGACGACGAAGAACGGGTTCGGGTCCAAGTAAGCCCATCGAAATTATCGAGAACTAATCCACGCCAATACAAATCTGTGTGTTCGGGCTCCAAGCCTCCTTCAAACTGCACACGGAATGCAAGCTCCGCAAAACGAGCTACCTGACTTATATCCCCTGGCGTCATCTCATCGGTAACCCCCGGAGAGTCTATCCCGTTCTGCATCGGCACAGCCCACAGCGGCGCGATACGCGGAAACACCATAAACAACAATATAGCCAAAGGAAATGCCTGAAGTACTATCTTGATGGCAAGCTTCGTCGTCCCCGCGCTGTCCGAGAAAAGGGCTGAACGATTCAGAGAGATCATCGCCCCGATGACTACAGCTATGACCGCCGTTATATAAATAGTAGTCAAGACACTCTGCGAGTACAGGAATGCCAGCATAGACATAACGAAGCACAGCGATATCACCACATAGATATCACGCTTCTGGCGCATTTCGATTAATTTAAAAACGAAACCGAGCGCTAACAGGCTCGCTGCTGAATCGAGCCCTATACCTATAGTACGGATCTGCGAAACCGAAACGAAGAGAGTGAATAGAACAACGGCCACCCGCATCATACGCCCCGGATAGTCCAGCTTGCCGTTAAAGATGAGAACCCGCCAGCAGACACAAAGCAGCGCGATGCCGCTTATCCACATCGGCATGCGAATGCTTTGTGGCAAGAGAACCAGCACTACAGCGAACAGGATCCATATCAAAGCCGGCCGCGGAATTTGGTAGCTAAGCTCCACTAGTCAACTCCAAATAGCGCGAGAGCACGCAACAATTTCTTTCTATTCTCCGGCCCAGTCGCCGGCGCGAATTCGCTGCCTGGAATGCGCATGCCAAATGCAGTACCCGTCCTGGATAGCTGTAACACGCAGAAACACAGGCGAGACAGCCGCTCCTCATCGTTAAACCTGTAGAACATATCCCAATCCAGCCATATTTTGTTGTCTACTTAGTCCACGAAATGCTTAAGCTGCATCCCCTGCCCTCTGGCAACAGTCTTCCACGCCACCTGACGCAGAGAGTCGCCAGGCACATAGTCTCTCAAACCATAAAAGTCTTCACTACCCTCTCGATTGATAGCAGAGTCGCTACTACCGCTAGAGCCTGAGTCGAACTGATTCATAGCAAAAGGTATGGGGCGCGGATACACGAGACAGCGCATATTCAAATCGAGTACAGACCAAGCACGACAGAGTCCCAAGGGATATCGAGTTAGTACTCTTAACAGCGGCGCCTTAAACTCTCCGCGCTTTAAAGCCTGAGCAATTATCCCAACTTCTTCCGCATCTGTGATGGACAGATCAACATAGCTTGTCGTTGATCCAGGGAAATTCAACTCGAGAGATTCATAGCTTCGCTTCGCAGTGCGCGACAGTTGCACGCGGAAACAAGCCTCCTCACCGCAGAACACGTCTTGCGACGAACGGCTAGTAAGGGTCAACTGATTAAGATTGTTGAAGCTATACAGAATAGAGAGAATGAATAGACTGGCCATTAGAAAAGCCAAGGCAAACGCCAGGCTGACCGCATAATTAATCGCGGCAATCAGAACCAGGCCAGCGGAAAAGACAAACAGCAAACCGCTTCGTGTGGGCACGATGTAAATATTCTTATGATTAAGCGTAGCCTGATCCAGTGTTGGAATTCGCTTAGCCAACCAACGCTGATAGTTCTTGCTGAGTGTTTCCCGTAGACTTAATGCCATCGCGATTACTCGGGGAATGATTGTGAGTTCGATGTGTGCCTTACAGCGAAAAGATCTACTCGATTACATCGACTTCGTTTAACAGCCTTTGTACTAACGAGGCACCGCTGCGCCCGGCGTCATCCATTGTCGCACGTAAGCGGTGCTCTACAACCGAAGGCAAAATAGCCTGGACATCCTCCGGCACCACGTGATTACGCCCGCACATGAGAGCCCAGGTTTTAGCTGAACGCATTATTGCAAGGCTGCCTCTTGGCGACAGACCAAAATGAAACTCGTCCTTCCCTCTAGTTAAAGCGATCAACCTTTGCACGTAGTCCAGCAGGGAATCGCTGGCATTGACTTCGGCAGACTAACGACGAAAGGCAATAACTTCTTCCAACGAAAGACACTGGTTAACTGCCTCAACCTTGTCACGCTCTGTATTCATCTCCAATAATTCGCGCTCGGCTCGATGATCGGGATAGCCAAGCCGCAGGCGCATGAGAAAACGATCGAGTTGGGATTCTGGTAACGGATAAGTACCCGCAAGCGTAACCGGATTCTGCGTGGCGATAACGAAGAAAGGCTCGGGAAGGCTTCTTGTCTCTCCCTCAATAGATACCTGACGCTCTTCCATGGCCTCTAACAGAGCACTTTGGGTCTTGGGCGTAGTTCGGTTTATCTCATCGGCGAGCACGAGCTGGCTAAAAATAGGCCCGGGATGAAAC
>CAJQHM010000129.1 GCA_905478195.1 uncultured Pseudomonadales bacterium | reverse complement strand
TCTCGCATCTGACTGCGAATATCAACAAGAAGCGGCTCGCTTGATCGAATCCACGCCGTTAACCACATCAACAGGCCGGCTGGCAGCAATGTTAGCAGGCTGAACAGGCCCATTATTTCCATGGGCCTGGTCCATAGAGCGTAATTGGGCATAGGTCTAAATCCGCCCGCGCTCACAAAAAAGACAATCAGCGGAATACCTACCAGCGCGCCTACAGAAGGAACAGGGTAAAGAAATCGTTTATTAGCAGCTTCTAACAAGCGAATCGGTGCAGGACTGGACATATCACAGGGGCCTGATGTTATTATTTTGAAACCTGCGGGCGAACCGAGATCATAGTAAATAGCAAACTAACTGCCAATCGCGCAGCGCAATAAGATTCTAGAATTAGCAGTAGTGATCCAATTTCCATTGCTTATACGTAGAAAGTGAACATACAGCACTACAACGAACAATAATGAGAGAGAACGAAACGTTCCGGAATCCAGCCCATGATTAAACCTGTTATCGGCATATTCGTAATTCTAGTGGTCAGCGGCGCAATCGCGCTTGCTGGCAGCCAAGGAAGCACAGCGGCAGGCGAGATGCCGTTGTTCCTCATTTGCGCCAGCGTTGGCTTTGTACTGCACTGGATAATCTTCATCCCCTCCTATATTTACCAGACGGAACATTATTTCGATCTGACCGGATCGATCTCCTACGTATCGACCATCGCCGTTGCCCTTATCTTCCATCCAAACATGGATACCCGCAGCCTGGTAGTTTGTACTCTAATTGCTATCTGGGCAATACGTCTGGGCAGCTTTCTGTTTATGCGTGTTAAGAAAGATGGCAAAGATCGACGCTTCGATGAAATCAAAACCAAATTCTTCCGCTACATGTTCACCTGGACCCTGGGTGGCGCTTGGGTATTCATCACCATGGCCGCCGGCTTAGCGGCGATCACAGCAGTAAATCAAGTTGCATTGGATGTATTCTTCTACGTCGGTGTTGCTCTTTGGATACTAGGGTTTGGTATCGAAGTGATAGCTGACAGACAGAAATCTTTATATCGCAGAAATCCGGATAATAAAGACAAGTTTATAACCGAAGGTTTATGGTCTGTATCTCGCCATCCGAATTACTTTGGCGAGATCGTGCTCTGGGTTGGCATTACTGTAATAGCGCTGCCAACACTGATTGGATGGCAATATGTCACTCTAATATCGCCTATATTCGTGGCTCTACTGCTGATCAAGATAAGTGGAGTTAAACTATTGGAAGAAAGCGGATTGAAGCGCTGGGGAGATGATCCTAGCTATATTAAGTATGTCGCTAGCACCCCTTCCCTAGTCCCGTTCTTGGGAAAAACTACCAACACTAAGTAACGGCCCGGAGGAGCATTCTGGTGCTCCTTATTTTTGCTGCCTCGGCCACTACTCTTCAGCGTCGCCGTCTTCCTCAGAGTCCACGACAGCCTTCCTTCTCAGTCAACGGGATATCGTGTCGTCTAAATCGAGCTTCTTCTTTGCTTCGTCGCTACTAGACTGGGACTTTACTTCATTGTCTTTTTCGTTATCTGACATGTTTTACTACTCCTTATTTTTCATCATTCTACTATCTAACTCTAGTCTTGTCCTAGGCGATTGCTCGTCGATTACCTACGGTAACTGAATACATTTTCTAACGGCTTCCCCGAACACCGCATCGATTCGAAATGCCACTTCCCGTGAGGGAGAGTATTTTCCCAAGTCAATAGCGTTTCCAGTCTGTCTCGTTACGCCTATCCGTGTCGCGAGATCCAGGTCATATCCCTACTCTCGACAAGTAGATCCCGTATACAGTTACTTATGGGCAACTCAGACATCAGTAGTCCCTTCTGTACTGCAAGATTAAAAGGCCTCGGTATTTCAGACAGAATTATCGCTAGCAGATAGAGCATACCAAAGCCCCTGTTGCCTCCGTGTATATGAATCATAAAAAATTCGCCCCAATCACCAGATCAATCAATGTGATTTAGGCAATTCTCGATGCACGATAGGCAAAGAGCCGGTATCGTTTATCCCTTGGAATGCTAGCATCTTCTAGTGACAGCCTGCGCGCGAGCGCGAGCATTAGCAGAACGCACTCCAGCGCGATAAATCAGGTGAGAGCAATCGTCATCAGGCGCATTAAATAATGAATATCAAATATATTTATCATTGGTATCCTATACCTACAACATCCTTGGGGCCCATATTTTTTACAGCAAGAATCGAGTCGCACTCCCAGATCTGCACATCGGCTTGCACCGGATGTTGGATTAATCTACCGTAGCCCAGTTGAGGAGAAAACATGAGCTGGCAAGACGAAGTAGATGAATTAAGACGCCGCGAAAAGCTGGCTGCAGCCATGGGCGGCGAAGAGCGCATTGCGCGCCAACATGACAACGGGCGATTTACCGTGAGAGAACGCATCGACGCCCTCGCTGACAGCGGCTCATTTCACGAGATTGGTGCACTGGCGGGCAAGGCTAGTTACGACGATGAAGGTCAGCTAGAGAATTTTACGCCCTCAAATTTTGTCCTCGGCACAGCCCGAATTAACGGCAGACGGGTTGTCATCGGCGGCGACGACTTCACCGTTCGCGGTGGTGCCGCCGACGCCAAGATTGGCGACAAATCGGGTTATGGGGAGCGCTATGCCCTGGAAATGCGCCTGCCTCTGGTTAGGCTCATCGATGGCAGCGGCGGTGGCGGCTCCGTGAAGACACTGGAAATGGTTGGTCACTCCTATGTCCCCGCGCTGCATGGCTTCGAGACTACCATGCAGCTCATGGGGCATATTCCCGTTGTCTGCGCGTGCATGGGCTCGGTAGCAGGGCTTGGCGCGGTACGCACAACCATTTCTCACTTTTCTCTGATGATTAAAGACACTAGCCAGTTGTTTGTAGCTGGCCCTCCGGTCGTTGAACGCGGATTCGGCAAACCCATAGAGAAGGATGATCTTGGTGGCTCCGCGATCCATGCAAATGGCAGCGGCGCCGTCGACAACGAAGTCGAAACCGAGCAGGAGGCATTCGTTACTATTACACAGTTCCTCTCCTACTTACCGCAGAATGTCTGGCAGGTTCCTCCTAGAATAGAAAATTCAGACCCCATAGAGCGCAGAGACGAATCACTACTCTCCGTCATACCTAGAGACAGGCGCCAGATGTACCAGATCAGGGACATCATCAATTCTATAGTCGATCTCGATAGCTTCTTTGAAATAAATCCAAACTACGGAGAATCGCTAGCTGTAGGACTGGCCCGCCTGAACGGATATGCCGTCGGCATCATGGCTAATGACACCCATCATCATGGTGGCGCCGTGAATGCCACCGCATCGGAGAAGATGATGCGTTTCGTCGATCTGTGCGACACCTTCCACCTTCCCGTTCTCAATCTGGTAGACAATCCAGGCTTCCTGATTGGTAGAAAGGCGGAAGAGGAAGGCACTGTGCGACTGGGCAGTCGAGCCCTGATGGCCTGCTATCAGGCTTCAATACCCTGGGTCTCAGTCATAGTTCGCCGCTGTTATGGTGTCGCCGGCGCCGGGCACGGCAATGCCGACCGACTCAACTTACGCTATGCCTGGCCTTCCGCTGACTGGGGCTCCCTGCCTATAGAGGGGGGCGTACAGGCGGCATATCGCAGGGATATCGAATCCGCGGACGACCCTGCCGCCCGTCGTCGTGAATTAGAAGACATGTTAGAGCAGTATCGATCGCCGCTGAGGACGGCCGAGGCTTTCGGCATCGAAGAAATTATAGACCCGCGGGATACACGGCCATTGCTAGGCGAGTGGATTGAACAGGCTTATGAATTGCTGCCAAGCCAGCTAGGACCTAAATCCCGGACACCCCGCCCTTAAATCCAATTTCAACTCTCTCTTCGAGTTAGCTACAAGGGGGGCGGCTTTCTGACATGACCTTATCTAAGCTTTTTTGTGCCTGCTTCGGATTACCCAGATCCTGCACCTCCAGCATTTCGCATTCATCCTCTACCATCTGATCGATAGTCACCGGGTAGAACTTGCAGTCATCCGGACGATCAAGATAGATATCGCAGGTATATCTATCTTGATTGGGCACCTGCCTTAGCCATGGACAACGTTCCATCTGCACACCGGAGTCAGGATCTTTCCAGATCGCCCCATCCTGCACATAGTTATAAAGGTCGGGCCTAAAGGTCTCCCACAGCTCTAGCTCCGCTTCCGATACAGACAGGCCGTCACCGCCATACTTCGTGCAGCATTTTCCGCACTGATTACATTCTTTCAAGGGTAAGCTTCGCTTCTGATTATTCGTCGATGCAATTAAAGATTCCCGATCACATCTCCGGGGGCAAGAACAGCTAGCTAATTGCTAAACTCATCGAGAGCCTGCAATTAGCTGAGAATATGCTTCAGTCCAATAGTATAGCCAGCCAGACTACTCTGCCCGCTCGATACGAATCAAGGCGCCATCTTCCTCGTCGGTAAGCACATACAGATATCCGTCCGGCCCCTGCATAACATCTCTTACACGGTGCCTGAGTTCGGTAAGCAAACTCTCGCGGCGAATCTCCTGGCCTCTACTATTGAAAACGATTCGCTGCAGATGACCCGTACCTGGAATTCGCCCCTCCATCATAGAGCCCACAAATAGATTCCCCTGCCATTCGGGAAAATGCTCTCCGCTATAGAAAGTCAATGCAGAAGGCGCAATCGAAGGCCACCATACTACCGTAGGACTCTCGAATTCTTCGCGCCAGGGTGTCTGCGAAACCCAATCGCCCCGATAGTTTCGGCTATAGGAGGCCACCGGCCAACCATAGTTCTTACCCGGCACTATAATATTTGCCTCGTCGCCACCCTGCGGACCGTTCTCACTGGCCCAGAGCTGACCCGTCTCGGGATGCAATGTGATACCTAACTGATTGCGATGGCCTACCGAATAAACCTCAGGCAGGAATTCCCTCGAGTCGACGAAAGGATTGTCTTCGGGAGCGCTACCATCGGCGTTTAGCCGCAATAACTTGCCGTAGTGCACCTCGGGGTCCTGGGCATATTCGCCGGTGCCGAGAAAGACATAAGAGCCCCCCACCGACATCATCAATTTGCCGTCGGGAGCGAACATCAATGCCGAGGCGGCGATACCGCTATCCACGCCCTTCGCTACAAAAATTTCTTCCACGTTTTCCAAATTGTCTTCTACCAATCGGCCACGAACCAGACTCACCGCCTGATTCGGCTCCCCCTCATGCATGATTGCTTTGGTGTAGGTCATATAGACGATCTGATCGTCGTCGGGATGCAGCGCAATCGCCATCAAACCAGCGCGAAAGACTGCCGAATACACCTCGGGCACGCCAGGTATGTCTCTCTCTAACAGCTTTCCATCGCGAATCACTCGCAACTTACCGGTATAGCGCTCAGTAATCAG
Organism: uncultured Pseudomonadales bacterium; assembly: GCA_905478195.1. Lineage (GTDB taxonomy): Bacteria > Pseudomonadota > Gammaproteobacteria > Pseudomonadales > Pseudohongiellaceae > UBA9145. Next base: position 15,219 of record CAJQHM010000129.1, on the reverse strand, counting down.
GATGTCGCCGTTATCGCGAAACGCCATGGCCCATGGATTAGCGAGCCCAGTTGCTATGGGCACTAATTTCACCTGATCAATTTCAAAGGTTGGCACTAGCAGGGGTTCGGTGATAGAGGGCGGTGCGACGAAGGGGCTCTGAGCAAATGCAGATACGCCCCAGACCAGAGAGGCAGTAAGCAGAGGCAGCGCTAGAATTTTTCTTATAGTCATAACTTTTCCTATTGTGCGAATATTCTTTTTAAATACTTATCAGTGCCGATGACCCGGCCCATGCTCAGCAGCGACGGCGTCGTAGTGCAACCGAATTAAGTCTCTGCCAAAGTCACCATCGAAGTCACGCCAGACCAGGTGAATATGATTGGCATCGTTCTGAGTATTGTCGTACTCGATTAAAAAGCTGTCTCCCTGAACGCGATAATAGTGCGCATCGCCTCGTTCCATGCCGCCTATCCAGGCAAATTTAACATCGTCTATGCCGTCATCTATTATGTGCTGCATTCTCGCTGCTGCTACCGTCTCTGCCTGCGCAGAGGCAACTTCCGCAATAATCTCCAGCAGCATCTCCTGCTGCGCTGACTCCAATAGAGCATAGGCAATGCCTAAGTCTTCGAGTGCCACTACTTCCTCCTGTGCAGCGCTAAAAATATCACGGGGAGCGTCGCCAGGAATCAGAGCGGCACGTAATTGAGCTGCGCTCAGAGATTTCACCAGGCGCCTTCCCGCATCTTCCTCTGCCGCCAGCACCCGAGTTCCCAGCTTGTCCCCGCTGCGCACCTCGGCCGGATTACTACCAAAGAACTGCGGCGTACTTGCGATACCAGCACCCTCAATGAAAGTCCAGTTAAACGCGAGGTGGTGGCCCTCATAGCGAATCCCCCAGGCGCCCTGCATAGCGGGCTCACCGAACACGGTAAGATAGTAAAGATCAGGATCGCGCACGAACGGACCATTTGGCTCCAACACCGCAAGCACATTTTCCAGGTCACGCACGCTCTCGGTTTTCTGAAATCCTTTAGCACTGAAAAGCGTCTGCAGCAGCTCCCGTGCAGCGACTAGTTGCGCTGCCTCTAATTCCTTCAGCGTAATGCCTTGACGCGGGCGCGGAATAAAATGCCAATTTAGGCGTTCTTCAGAGCCAAATTCGTAAGTCGCTTGCGCCCGCTGTGCAGTATCTAGACTCCCTATGAACTGCCTGCTCGCATCGACTATAGCCTCACTTAATTCAAGTTGAGCTTGCTGCGCCACAAGCGGCGAAGTTATGAGAAGAAGCAATAAAACAGTGAACCCAAGAGAAAGGCGTCGTAATTGGGTAAGAAACATGGAGAGACTCCGGCTTTTTATAAGTATTGACTACGGCCTGTCACACAGAATAAACCTGCAACCTGCAAGCGTCCAGTGGGCAATTTTTAGGAAGAATAGAGTCGAGAATTGTCAGCACAGACAATTTCTGCGATAAAGGCTGTTTTTCGCAAGGGAATAACGACATGAAGGCGGTAAGAATCAAGGAGCATGGCGGTTCCGAGGTCATGAGCTACGAAGACGTAGAACAGCCACAAGCCGGTGCCACCGAAGTACTCATTAAGGTTGAAGCGGCAGGCATCAACTACATTGACACCTACCAGCGTTCTGGCCTCTATCAGATCCCGTTACCTGCAACGCTGGGACTCGAGGCGAGTGGCACGGTTGCACAAATCGGCAGTGACGTGAGCCGCTTCCAGGTTGGTGATCGAGTCGCCTACACCAACGTCCTCGGTGCCTATGCAGACTACGCCGCCGTCGATCAGGATAAAGTCGTCAGTATCCCAGACGCTGTGTCCTTCGATGAGGGTGCTGCAGCTATGCTCCAGGGCTGCACGGCGCACTACCTGTCACAATCCACCTACCCGATCAAGAGTGGCGATAGCTGTCTCATTCACGCGGCAGCTGGCGGTGTCGGTTTGATTCTGATCCAGATGGCAAAGAATGCCGGCGCCTACGTAATCGGCACCGTCTCTACCGAGGAAAAAGCCGAACTAGCCCGAGCCGCTGGTGCGGACGAGGTCATACTCTATACCCAGACCGACTTCGAAACCGAAGTAAAACGTATTACCGATGGCGAGGGGGTGAATGTAGTCTATGACTCGGTTGGAAAAACCACATTCGAAAAGAGCATCGACTGTTTGCAGCGCTTTGGCTACATGGTACTTTACGGCAACGCGAGCGGGCCGGTTACAGAGTTCAATCCAGCCACACTGGGGCCGAAAGGTTCTCTTTTCCTCACGCGACCAACGCTATTCGACTACACCGCTGATCGGGAGAGTCTCGAATGGCGTAGTAGTGATGTGTTTAAATGGATAGCCGAGGACAAGCTAACACTTCGCCTGGAACATTTTTTTGCACTAGCGGATGCACAAGATGCTCATGACGCGTTAGAGGGCCGCAAGACCACGGGCAAGATAATTCTCAAACCCTAGACCACAAACAAGCGACACAAAGAATTAGATTCAAATTCACAAAGGTACATACAATGCAAAGACTTAGACTATTCCTAACTGCCACAGCACTTGTTTTATTTTCGGCAAGTCTACTTGCTCAAGCTATCGATCTCGGCCGCGGTGAACTGCCGGTAACAGTGCCTGCCAACTACGACGCCGCTACGCCGGCACCGCTTATCGTATTGCTGCACGGCTATACATCGAGCGGAGCGAGTCAGGATAGATACATGGGCTTCAGCTCCATTGCAGACAAATACGGTTTCCTTCTGGTAGCCCCCGATGGTGACAAGGAAGCTGGCGGCGACGAGAATCGCTTCTGGAATGCCTCTTCGGCATGTTGCAACTTCTATCAATCAGATGTAGACGATTCTGCCTATGTTCTCGACATCATTCAGACCGTGAAGGCCGACTTCAATGTCGACCCGAATCGCGTCTACCTGGTAGGGCATTCGAATGGAGGCTTCATGTCTTATCGTGCGGCCTATGATCATTCCGAAACTATTGCTGCCATAGCCAGCCTGGCAGGGGCCAGTCATATTGACGACCGACCCGCACCAGCCAATCCTGTGCATGTGCTACAGATTCACGGTACGAATGACGGCACAATCGCCTACAACGGCGACGATATAGCTGGCAATGCCTATCCCAGCGCCCATGAAACCGTCGCGCAGTGGGCCGAATATAACGGTTGTGAGGCTCAGGCCAATGAGCGCGAGCTGCGCGATCTCGTAGCCAACCTGGAGGGTCATGAATCTTCGGTGGAGGTATTTAACCAGGGCTGCAAGACAGGCGGTTCCAGCGAACTATGGACGATATCAGATGGCTCCCATGTGCCATCGTTTTCAGACAGTTTCGCTGAACAGGTTGTAGAATGGTTGCTGGCTCACCCGAAGAGCTACGGCAGCTTTGCCGACTAAAGCGGCATAAGCCAGCACCAATCAGAAACCACAGGGCTACACAGTATGGCCTTGTGGTTTTTTTATGTCTGACGCACCCCATCAATAGTTCAAGTCTGGCAGGCCGATGTCGGTTGATTTCAGTTAAAGTGACATTAACTATTTGACACCGCTACGTTATGCTTGGAAACAGTTACAAACCAACCAGGACAGAAAATGACCAGTAGACGCGCCTTAATTAAAGCCATCGCCGCGACACCGCTTCTCGGGGCATGCAGCACTGGCCCAGTTACTTCGGCGCGCAACTTTACGCCTTCTGGGCTACCTCTGCATAGAGTCAAAGTTTCCGCAGATAGAGTGATCCGAACCATTGCCGGCTCCAGACCGTTTCGCCCGTCCGGCTTCCGACTCGAGGCAGAATCGTTTGGCAGTCAGACCGTCATTCACAACTACGGCCATGGTGGCGGCGGCATAACGCTCTCTTGGGGTACCTCGCACCTCGCTATGGAACTGGCGCAGCAAAGTTCTCATCGCCGCTGTGCCGTTCTTGGCGCGGGCGCGGTCGGCCTCGCTTCAGCTCGCCTGCTGCAAGACCGCGGGTGGGACGTAACCATCTACAGCAAAGATCTGTCTCCCAACACCACATCGAATATTGCCGGCGGCCAGTGGTCACCAACATCCGTATACGATGATGACAAGCTGACGCCACAATTCGAAGCGCAATTCGAATCGGCGATGCGTCACGCCTACCGTTATTTTCAGAACCTCGCCGGACCCAGATATGGCGTTCGCTGGATCAGCAACTACTCGATAGCAGATCAACCGATAACTGATGACAACTTTAACGATCGCTATGCGAGCATGTATCCCGAGCTACGCGACCTAGCAACAAACCAGCATCCATTCCCTGCGCAGTATGTGCGGCACTACAACACCATGTTGATCGAGCCCGCGATCTACCTTCCTGCCATGATGCAGGACTTCTACGCGGCTGGGGGCAAGATAGTTATCAGAGAGTTTCGCGGGCAAGAGGACGCATTGAATCTTTCTGAGCAGGTAATTATCAATTGCACCGGCCTTGGCTCAAAAAATATTTTTCCCGACGATGAATTAATGCCCATAAAGGGGCAGCTTAGCTTCCTGCTGCCACAGGAGGAGATTGACTATATGACCGTAGGCAACGGGGGTCTGTATATGTTCCCGCGTAAGGATGGAATTCTGCTGGGCGGAACGTTTAAGCGCAACGACTGGACGACTACTCCGGACCCGGAGGACACACAACGCATCATTGCCGGTCATAGCGAGTTTTTTGCAGCGATGGATGACCCCTGGTCTTGAGCTATTATCAGGTTACTTTCTAGACAAATTTCTAGACAAAAAAAACGGTGGCGTCTTCTATCTGTCCGATTGACTGGAGGCAGATGCAGTACACCACCGTATACAAGGGCACATGGATTGCACCTAAGGAGATTGCAATCAAAGGATCGCGGCCCGAATCCCGTTACTATAAGCTGACCGCCTCACAGCGTGTTGCATAATAATGGCGCTATCCTAGCCAAAGCTGACAAACAGGTAAAACGAGTAATATCGACAGCATTAATCGAAAAATACGATTGTGATTAGCTACAGCCAACTTGGCTTTAAGCCCCTATTTAATAGACTTTTTGTGTTTTTCCCATTAATCTGCTCCAAACAAATCAATAAGAAGAGCACGCTATGAGACCCACTTCTATCTCTGTACTCCTAAAGACGCTAGCAACCCCGGCGATTGCTGCTGGATTCACGACTCTACTCCTGGCCAGTGCGGCTCAAGCACAAGAGTCTGCACCCACGTTTTATGCTGACGCGCTGCCGCTTTTTCAGAAGAACTGTGTTGCCTGCCACCAGCCAGACGGCCCAAAAGTCGGCGGTATTACGGCGCCGATGTCACTGATGGATTACGATCAGGCCAAGCTATGGGCACCGATGATTAAAAACGCCCTGATCACCGGCTACATGCCGCCCTGGGGTGCTCATGAGCGCCATAGAGGCGAATTTAAGGACGAACGCTATATTGAAGACGCCGAGATGGCCGTTCTAGTAGCCTGGGTAGATGGCGGCGCACTGGAAGGAAATCCTGCCGACGCCGCTGACAGTTCAGGCCTTGTGGCCGAAGCCGGAGCGACTGTCTTGCCCGAATCAGGATGGTGGATTGGCGACCCTGATCTGGTCGTGCAATTCGATAGACCGGTCTACGTCGAGGACGACGTTCTCGATTGGCAGCCTACAGTACAGATGCCTGTTCCCGAAGGCGCACACACAGAACCCAAATGGGTATCCAAGGCCGAGCTTGATCCAGGCGGCCCCTGGGTCCATCACATCGTGTCCAGCCATATGGGTGTTGGCGTACCAGGTCGCGGACCATTTACCTATCCCGAGGGCTGGGGTGTTTTAATGCCGGAAGATCCGTTCATCACCGTAAACATGCACTACCACAAGGATCCTGGTGAGGGCACGGCGGTGACTGATATGACTCGCGCTGGCTTCGTGTTCTATGAGGATGGCACGGTTATCGATCACGTCGTCGAGACCAACCTGTTGCCTCACAACGGCTGGACTATCCCGCCGGGTGATCCCAACTACAAAGTAACTAACACACACGAGATCGAAGAAGACATCTTCCTGCTTTCGATGGGACCGCATATGCACTATCGCGGTAAGGCGATGCGCTATGAAGTTGAATATCCAGACGGTGAGAGAGAAACGCTGCTGTGGGTGCCCGACTACGACTTTAACTGGCAGTTCCTTTATGAGTATAAGGAGCCCAAGTTTCTTCCAGCCGGCTCGGTAATGCACATGAGCTGGTGGTTCGATAATTCAGATCAGAATCGCTGGAACCCTGACCACACGGCGGCAGTTGAATATGGCCCCGAGACTACCGACGAAATGGCCAACGCCCGCATCTACTTCGCGCCTACTACTAAGCGTGGCATCGTCGTAGGTGGCGAACTTCCAGCCGACATTCTCGAGACCGCGCAGAAAGAAGAACAGACCCGTCGCGAGCGAGCAAATCTGTTGGATCAGAGCGAGAATGACCTGAACTGGTTGACCGAAGACAGCGACTAGCCCAATTAGCACTCTGACGGTCTATCGATAGCCAGAGTGCTGCAAGTAAAAAAAAACGGACTCACCGCAATGCGCTGAGTCCGTTTTTTATTGCCTTCAAATAATCTACTGCCAGACACCTAAGTAAAAATACCTAAGTGTGGTCTAACTAACCGGTTACCGTGACCGGCGTCCAGGACTTGTGTCGCGCCATTACATCTTCTACCGAATGTTTGCAGACTCCAGCCTTCGTTATCAATTTACTTTCACAGACATCGCAACGTACACATTCCTTGAAGTCGATAGCCGGGCCTCTAATTGCGCCGGTCGGGCAACTCTTCTCGCAGACCTTACACACTTCGCACTGCTGCACGCGCTTGATACGGAAAGGCGAGAGAAAAGAAGTCACAGCCAGAGCCGCCCCCAGTGGGCAGGCGTAACGGCAATAGAAACGACTGATAAAAGTTGAGGCCAGCAAGAACAGCGCGAGGATAACCCACAGCAGCGCGGAGCGACTGAAATAGAAGATAGTGCCGAAAGGCTCGAAATATTGAAACAGACTGAGATCACTAAACGTCACTGCGGTTACGACTAGCAACGCCAAGATACCGTATTTAATATACAGCGCCTTATCATGAATGGCCTGCGGCAACTCACGCTGCCATTTCTTCGGTACTATACGCGTAATAAAGTCCTGCAGCGCGCCAAAGGGACACAGCGAAGAGCAGAATACCCTGCCCCAGAAAAGCGTAGTGACGATAGTAAAAACTACGATAAGCAATAGCGGCAAGTCGTTCAAAAACAAAGATGGGCCCAACTTCAAGCCGTTGGTGATATGTGAGACAGAGAGAAAGGTGCCGTTATAGAAGCCCAGATAAACCAGAGTATAGGCCAGTGTCACCCAGCGAATAGGTGCACTCTTGCGCAGAAAGGCTGTCATCACTAACGCAAAGAGTACTAACAGTGCCGCAACCTCGTACCAGGGCGCGCTATTCATGAGCGACGCCCATACACCCTCTTCCTCTTCGAAATCATCGAACTCTGGAAACGGATTGGCACGCTCAGGCAGGTATTCTGCCGGTACCGGCGTTCCCATCGCTAGGGCTAAAGGGACAGGTGGCACCTGATAGTCTGTCTGAGCAAGCTCCTCGAAGGTTTCGACTTGTTTCCCGGTGTCATACAGAACCGTAAAAGGCTTGTTCATGTCAATCTCATCAGACAGCACCATGGCACCCGCGAACCTTACCTTGCCAGCAATCTTGCCATTATCAGCGCTACCGACGTAAACGAAGCGGCGACGCTCGATGTTGTAGACTGCGTCGCCCTGCTTTACCGCCAGACGCTCTTGCCGAAACGGAGTCGATGCATTGCCATCGATACCCACCAATAGCATATTGCCGTCGCTGACTCTGTTGCTCGCCTCTCTGTCCGCTCTGGAATAATCATCGGGGCCAACTAGAAGCTCACCCAGACTCTCATTGCCCATAAATGCCAGCGTGAGATTCAACTCGGTTAGATCTTCCAACACAATGGGAAAGTCTTTCACTAAACCAGACTCTTTCAACTTCTCCCAAGATTGGGCCTCTAAAATTTGTAGCGCCGCTTCACCACTGTTCGCATTTGCCGCGAACTCAGAATCTGTCAGATAGCTCTGGGCAACATGGCGTGCAGCATTGCGTATTCCCCGCGAAGTGGCCCAACTGGTAATCGTCGCGCGAGACACTCCGTCGAGATCGCGACCGGGGCGAAATCCATCTGATACCGACATACCCTCGAACTGATTCGGAAATCGCTCAGTATTTAGAAAGTCACCGCGGATACTCTTATAAGATTCACGGTAATAAAGCACTTTGATACCCGACAAGACTCCTTCGAGGTCCATGCCCACCAAGACCTCTATAGGTGCGCTATAACCGATCTCTTCCGGCGGGTAGTCCGGGGTCTCGAACAGGTATCCGATCAGCTCGGGCTCGGCATCCTGTTCGGCAGCGGCATAGGCCTTGTATACGGGGGGATCACCCGCTTTCTCTGAGAAGCTGCTTGCGTCCGGCATCACCTCTTTAAGAAGGGCAATATCGGTATCTGTGAGCCCTGCCTGTGCAACAGCAATAGTTGGTAGCAACGCAAAGGCGAATAGATAGGGTAAAAGGCGAGTCAGTGAAGCTAGTAACAACTTCGAAGAGCGACAGAACTGCATTATTATTATTTTTCCTTTATTGAGTTCTTCTACAAATAAGTTCTACTGCTGAAAGTCAGGAACTTCGGGGAACAGCAAGTGCGTCAGGAAACTGCTCGGTATTTAATCAAATAAACACGAGCAGGTACATCACTTAGTGCAGCGCAAACGCAGTAAAATAGCCGACTAAATTAGTAGACATTAAGTCGTAGTCGCAGAAATCCGACACAAAGCTTGATCATCTCTATGGAGCGCTGAGAGTCATCGAGAACGTCGAAGCCATTAGCACCCTCTGGATAACGCACCACACTCACGGGGCTATTGCGCGCGATTGCCTCCGCCTCGAAGGCGTCGATGGACTCATTGAGGCCCGGGAACTCATCCTTGCCGGCACCGATTATTAGAATGGGTGTATTCTCCGGAAAATCCTGCATACCCTGATTCGGGTTCACAAAGTGGAGGTTAGCCGAGGCCTGGGCTATCAGCTTGCTGCCGGGCGCGTCCAACATGAAGCCATACAACAGAACCGCGCAGCGCAGCGCGGCTGCCTCGTTCAACACGTTTATCGCGTTCGGCACATTACCCGAACAAGACCAAAGTGCTATCCGTGCGGGGTCGATCTGCAGCCGTAGCGATTCTGTCTTCAGGTAATCAATCACGGCGAGGGCATCTGCAACGGGCTCAATATTGTTATAGATAACAGCGGCAATGCCATTTGCCGCCAACAACTTTGCCCAATCCTTATTGCCTTGAACCTCCATCTGCTGCATGCCGGTTAGCGCTTCAAAGGCCGGATCCGGATACCCCGTCACCAGAACCGCTACGGGAGCAGGACCCTCACTGTTCTGGGGATAGTAGATATCGAAGGCTCTCGCCTCGCTGGCATAGTCGATACCTTCCCTGACTGCACCGCTATAGGGCAGCTGATAGACCAAGGGCTTTATAAACAATGGGTTTGCAACGCCGCGATCGTCAGCCATAGCATATTCCTCGATGAGTATTTTCCAATAAAAAACCCCCACTCCGCCAGGAGCGAGGGTTCATCGATTCTACCTCTGTAGTGGGGTCATGCTAAATCGATTGTTGCACTAAGATCAATACTAAAGCTCCATGCAGAAGCTCAATAAAGGCAGCAGCCTTTAGTGCTTCCAATGGGCAGATTTAGTGAGACTAGAGCGACCGATCTGAAAAACTAAAAAATTCTGCTATATGCCTTCTACGCTGCGTGAAAAGGCTCTTCCATACACCAAATTGTGTGATTTTTGCAAAAAATGCTGCTTTTGGGCGTGGAGAATGGGTTTTAGGGAAATTATAAGCCCCAAGTTGCCCAGATTATTGGACTTTTTGCCCTTAGAATCATATCCTTCGGCTACGCAGTTATTCGTGCGTGTCCCACATGTAGCCGCTTTGGCGATTTTGGGGCAAGCGCCTAGCCGCTAAACTTATTTACAGCCTGATCAAAGGCTTAATAATTTTACTTCTATTAAGGGGAAAGTAAATGATAACTAGACCAAAAATGGCGAAAAGGGTACTCCCAACAGCCATAGCGCTTGCATTACTGGCGCCAGCCACATACACGCCGATGGTATTTGCACAAGATGACAGTGATGCTCAGCTTGAACAAATCATCGTAACAGGTTCACGAGGCAGGCCAAGAACGGTTGCCGATTCGCCAGTACCAATCGACGTATTCAGTGAAGCCGATCTTAGGGCTATTTCGTATACTGATACCAATGATATTCTTAAGACTTTAGTGCCATCGTTCAACCTCGGAAGACAGCCCATTTCTGATGGAGGCTCGTTTATCCGGCCCGCAGAACTTCGCGGCCTACCCACAGATAAGACTCTGGTGCTGGTGAACTCCAAGCGCCGCCACCGTTCTGCGCTCGTACAAATCGGCGGATCTGGTACCCAGGGACCCGATATCGCTACGATTCCATCCATCGCTTTGAAAAACATCGAAGTATTGCGAGATGGTGCTTCGGCACAGTATGGCTCTGACGCAATCGCCGGTGTAATTAACTTCATTCTAAAAGATGCTAGCGAGGGATTTAGTGTTTCTGTCGACAGCGGTGAATTCAGCGAAGGCGATGGTGCCCAGACTACTGTCCAGGCCAATCTGGGGTTGCCCTTAGGAAACAGCGGTTTTATCAACTTGTCAGCTGAAATTAATGAAGCAGATGCCACCTCCAGATCTGAGCAGTACTGCGAAAGTTGGTTCTGTGCCGATCCAAACGGTGATAACCCTTACAATATTCGCTCTGGACAAAACGGTGGAGATGCCGCCTTCGTTGCAGGTTTACCCAGCGCCAATATAGGTCCCGGTGATGTGGTCCAACCATGGGGTCAACCGAACGCAGAGGCCGCACGCTTTTTCTTCAATGCCGGCTACCAGATTGATGCTGATACCGAGGCCTATGCCTTTGGCAACATCTCGGAGAGTGAATCCGATGGCAGTTTTTTCTATCGCTACCCTGGTAATGGAACCATAGAGGACTTGAGAGAAGCAGACGGTGGTATATACAATCCACTATCTAAATATCCCGGTGGTTTCACGCCAAGATTTTTCGGTGAAGTATCCGATTACTCCTTGTTGGGAGGAATTCGAGGTTCCTTCGACAACGGTCTCAACTACGACTTAAGTGGGCGAACTGGCGAGAGCGAGATCAGATACACTCTGAGCAACACTATTAATCCTTCACAGGGGCGAGCTTCTCAGAAGTCCTTTAAGCCTGGGGATTTAATTAATTCGGAAGTTCAATTTCAAGCAGATTTCAACTATGAGTTGCTATCCGACTCCTCTCGGCCTGTGTTGCTGGCCTTCGGAACCAGCTATATGGATGAGTCCTACGAAGTAGTGCAAGGGGAACTAAATTCGTATGTGGCAGGCCCACACGCGACGCCAGATCCGTTCGGATTTTGTAGCGGTAGTGCTCCAACTGCAGCCGGTGCTGGTGTAATCGCTAATGGTTCAACTCTGAATTGCGCCGATCCAAGTGACCCTGTTTACCAGGTAGTGGGCGTGGGCTCTAATGGGTTCCCAGGATATTCACCACAGTTCTCTGAAAAATATGAACGTAGCTCAGTTGCTTTGTATGCTGACCTCAGCTCCGACGTAACTGATAACCTTTTCTTGCAGGCTGCTGTTCGTTACGAGGACTATGACGATTTCGACGCCGAAACAGTTGTCAAATTCGCCGGCCTCTATCGGCTGACTGATCAGTTTGCCGTTCGTGGATCCGTCGGTACCGGTTTCCGGGCACCAACACCAGGACAGCAAGGAACAATCAACGTATCTACTCGACTGCCCAACGGCTTTCCGGTAGCGACAGGTCTGTTCCCAGCTGGTGGTCCAGTGGCTCAAGCACTAGGTGCAAGCGCACTTAAGGCTGAGACATCCACTAACTACACTCTTGGCTTCACGGCTAATGTGGGGCAACTCGATCTGACTGTAGATTATTACAAAATCAATCTAGATGATGCTACTAATGCGATATCTACTCGTGACGTGTCTACCGATCCAACTTCTGGTACTGCTTATCAAAACTACCTACTGTTGGATGCTGCCGGAGTTTCCGGTGCCAATTCGATTGGCGGCGTTTTGTACTTCGCCAACGGCTACGACATTTCATCCGAGGGTGTCGACATAGTTGCGTCCTACCCTCTTGACTTTAATTCCGCAGGCACAACTAATCTGTCTATGGCATTAAACTATACCAAGAAGGCTTTTGAATCTGATCCTAGTGATTATCTAAATGAAGAAGCCCGATTTGACTTTGTTAACTTCAATCCAAATTGGCGTGGTGTCTTCACAGCTATGCATGATGTCAACGATCTGAGATTGGTAGCGAGGGCAAGCTACTGGGGCGAGAGTGAGAACGCAAACTCTGGCACTAGCCGCCGACAAACTCAAGATGCTACTTGGTTTGTCGATCTCGAAGCTCAATATCAGATCAACGATACTTTCAGAATCGCCGCTGGCGGTCGTAATCTATTCGATGAATACCCTGTGAGAGGCAACGTCGGAGATACTTGCTGTGGACGTATTTACGAGTCTGGTACTGTCATAGACTGGAACGGTTCGTATTGGTTCGCCCGTCTAACTGCTAATTTCTAAATTGGCAGGTAACACTACCCTCCCTTGAATTGGAGAGGGTAAAATCATGAAATGGGCGGTAAGCGATTACCGCCCATTTTTTATGCAGCATAAAAACAGACATGAAGTTTAATGATTCCTAGGCTCGCCCTTTTTAGATGTATGGTTTAACTATGACTAAAATTACAATTTACACCTCGACATACTGCGCCTACTGCACTGCCGCGAAAAACCTTCTAGAGAGTCGCGACTACAAATATGAAGAAATTAATATGGCAGGCGATCAAGAGCTGATGTTGGAGATCATGAAGAAATCGGGCCAGCGCACAGTGCCGCAGATATTTGTCGGCGAGAAGTCTATAGGTGGCTATCAGGAATTATTGGCCAGCACCGCCAGCGGGGAGTTTGATGCCCTGGTCGCAACATAGTCCCTACCACTGTGAGTTGAAAATATCGCCGGCACCGGCACGGCAACTAAAGGCATGGAAACAGGTTAACTTCTAACAGAACCTTCTCTCTGCGAGGATGTTTCATGAGAACCCTCATAATTACAATACCCCCACTGCTCACACTCGTCGCCTATACCACCGGGCAACCTCGATTCCCAAACATGAGCGAGATGGAGCTTATACGCTACAACCGCACAGTCCCCTACCTGGATGAGGTATATTGCTCGGAAGAGATGAGCATCGGTAGCCATATCCGCGAACGTAGCTGCGGCACTAAAAGAGACATTATTGAAGGGCGCACAGGCTCATTAGGTAATCCCAGTTCCAGTATTTCTGTGGCCCGCTAGTCTAATAGACCAAGCAAAATGCCCTCCACGATTAAGACAAGTGGCAATGCCAAACCCGTCTCAGCAACCGCGTAGTATGACGGCCTAATACAGCTAAGGCTTCAGCATGCCAGCGCTCTAAATACGTTCCATAATCTTCGAAAACCTCTACTATCCAAGTAGGCTTGACAATCTAGAAAGGCATAGGCTGATAGTTTTAATCTCCCGCATAGGCCTGTAAAGTAGTGGATTATGGCTTAAAGCAGGATTTGACATCAGCCTAGCGCCTTCGGAGAAAATAATGACAAGAAGACACTCCCCCAGAATAATTCTCAGTCTTGCCGCACTTCTGGCTTGTAATACCCTACTTTTTGCCGCTGAAGACGAAGCCACTGCCTCGTTCACCGCTGCGCAGGCCAACGCAGGAATGGCAGGTTACGCACAGCATTGCGCATCCTGCCATGGCAATGAGTTGGAGGGCTTTGGCCTGGTGCCTGGCCTCAGCGGGAGCTTCTTTGCTAGTCGCTGGGGTGATAAGACTGCCGACCAACTGGCGAGCAATGTGAATCGCATGCCGCCGGGGGCAGAGAACAGTCTGGATAGGTCGGAATACACAGAAATACTCGCCTATATTTTGCAACACAATGGCATGAATGCGAGGGGCGATAGCTTACCCGATGAGCTAGAAGCATTAGCCTCTCTTAACATTCCAAGGTCAGCGCTAGGAGATGGAAACACGCAGACACCCGCCCCGCTCCTCTATAACAGCGAAGGCCCCCTGGTCAGCTCCAGCCGTCTCGATAGTCTCAGCCCCGTTACCGATGCCATGCTGTTGAACCCACCGACAGACGATTGGCTGAATTGGCGTCGCACCCGTAATGCCTTTGGTCATAGCCCACTGAATCAGATAGACAAAGACAACGTCGAAGAGCTACAACTCGCCTGGAGCTGGGCACTACCCCAGGGCGAGAACATGATGACCCCTATCGTGCACGATGGCGTCATGTTTGCCTACAGCTATGGCGATGTGTTGCAGGCAATCGATGCAGCCACAGGAGAGTTGCTATGGAGCTTTCAACGCGAACTGGAAGACGGCAGGGCACCGGGCATGAAGAAAGGTGCTGCCATCTATGATGACAAGATAGTCATCGCTACATCCGACATCCACCTGATTGCACTCAATGCCAAGACAGGCACGATCGAATGGGATCATAAGGTCGATGGCGGCGGTGAAGATAGCTTCCTGTTTCGAAGTGCGCCGCTCATTGCCAATGGCAAGGCGATTATCGGACTTACCGGGCGTGTAGCCGTCGAAGGCGGCGACTTCATCTTCGCCGTGAACATGGAGACCGGCGAGGAAGTCTGGCGCTTTTATACTATCGCAAGACCCGACGAACCCGGCGGCAATAGCTGGAACGGCCTGCCTCTGGAGGAGCGCAACGGCGGCTCTATCTGGATACCGGGCAGCTTCGATGCCGACCTGAACCTCGTCTACTTCGGACCTGCACCAACCTATGACACGAATCCCCTGCGCCAGCCTCATCCCGATCCGAACACGACACGGGATGCACTCTATACCAACAGCACCGTTGCGCTGGATGCCGATACCGGCGAGCTAGCCTGGCACTATCAACATATATCCAACGATCAGCTCGATCATGACTGGGCATTCGAGAGACAGATAATGAACCTGCGTATAGACGGTGTAATGCGCA
>CAJQHM010000128.1 GCA_905478195.1 uncultured Pseudomonadales bacterium | reverse complement strand
GCGATAGCAGGGTCCGCATGGAAAACGGCTCCTTAGTTCTATGCTAGTAAAACAGGCGATATAGTCTTCCCAGGGCACTATTGAGTTGTAGTTGGCAGCCTCGGCCTCTTTCCTGATTCGCCGCTTGTACAGCTAGCGAGCGCACTGTCCTATAATAGAGAAAATAGGTGCTTTTGCATTGTTACTCGCCCCTGTTCAGTCGAAGGCTTTCGGCTAGATACATGGGAGCCTCCAGGGCCTTAGGCTTCTTAGGGCCACGTCGAGGCTAACCAAAGAAAGCTGCCAGAGCGAGCCTCTGCGACTTTATACCTGCTTGTACTCTAGTCGCCAAAGGTTTAAATTGGAGCTTAGTCGAAAAAGCGGTATTCGTGCTAAAGCCTATAAAAAAAAGACTATTTCCAAGGACTTACATTATGAAGAGAGTTCTCAGCTACTGCGGTTCAGCGGCAACACTACTACTATTGAGCGGCCTCAGCCTGGCCCAATCCAGCGACAGCTGGGAGGTCGCTAGAACTATCGATGGCCACCCCGATTTACAGGGCGTATGGGAGAACAATACGATTACTCCCGTGGAACGTCCCGAGGTATTCGGCGACAAGAAATTCCTAACCGATGAAGACGTTGAATTCCTGCAGCAGCGCATGGCACAAATTACCGCAGAAGGCGGTGATGCTCTGTTCGGCGAAGGCGTGCTTGCCGCAGCGTTTAGTGGGGAGATCAAATCTTACGACCCCTCTACCGGTAACTATGATTCCCAATGGATGGTAGATAGAAAGATTCATCGGGGCACCTCACAAGTCATCGACCCTCCCAATGGTCAGTTACCAGCACGAACCGAACAAGCGATTGCTGCGGCCAGAGACCTCGCGCAGCACCGGCTCGATCACCCGGCAGACTCCTATACCGACAGACCTCTGGGCGAACGCTGTTTAAGTTTCGGTGCGCCGCGCTTGAGCTCCGGCTACAACAGTTACTGGCAGATCGTGCAAACAAAAGACACGGTGGCTATCATTCAAGAAATGGCACATGACGTGCGTATCATTCCCTTGGTCGCCAAGCCCCATGCCCATGAAAATATAAAACTCTGGCACGGAGATTCTCGCGGCTACTGGGATGGAGATACTCTAGTCGTTGAGACCACAAATTATTCAGACAAGAGCAGCACTGGTCCGGAAACATCACGCAAGGTAAATGTAGAACGAATTACGCGAATCTCGGACGATGCCATCCAGTATCGCTTTACATCCGATGACCCAGGGACTTATACCGCGCCCTATACACGGGAGATTATTCTCGATTATACGAATGATGATATTTACGAGTATGCCTGCCATGAGGGCAACTATGGCATGACTAACATCCTCTCTGGCCATCGTGCCGAAGAGAGACTCGCTGCTCAGTCAGAGGATTAGAACAGCTAAACGATTAACGGCAAGATAGTTAATCTCGCCGTTTATTTTTCAACCCAATTACTTGCTACACCTCACAGTACTCAGCTACGGCGCAGGTATGGCATGTCCGATCATAGTACTGCCTTCGAATACCGCAGTATCCATAACGTTTTGCTCATCAACAAAAACAAAATCCAGAACCTGATTCTCATTGACGTCTCGGTGCAACATCACGATAAACATCTCACCGGTTTGCAAACCTTTGTGAACCTTGATACTCACATCTGAATTCGTGCCATCTTTCAGATAGGTCGAGGCAACATACTTGTCGCCGTTGGGCGCGCCATTTTCAAAGGGATGTATAACCAACCAGCCGTTGCCATCGATCTGAACTTCCGAGAATGTGAGTGTTCCATCTGCGCGACGCACCCCTTCCGTCGTGATCCAGTTCTTGGCTCCATTACCGATGGAAATTTGTGGCGCCGCATCAGACTGCGCCTGTACAACTGAGAAAGCAAACCCGAATATGGCTATACCAAGTAACGATTGAAATAATCTCATTATTGTTCCTTCTATTTAAAAAGTTGCACTAAATTTCTGGCGCTAGACCCTAGTTACCCGAGGCAGCAATCTGAATCACAACGTCCCAATTGAAGCGCACGAAGCGGTGCAGTTCGCTAATTAGAATTCTCTCCTGATCACTGTGCGCTCCAAAGCCCAGAGCTGCATCTTCGCGATCGATAGCGGGCCCTATGCCATAACACTGAATACCCCTATTACGCAGGTAGGCCATGTCTGTCGCACCCGTGCTCATCGTCGGCAGCGTGATAACTCCGTAGTGTTTGTTGATGTTCGCTTCGATTGCACTAAATGCTGGCGTATTGAGACTCGCCTCACCTGGCGGGCGCGTGTTGCGATCACCAAGGCTTACTTCAACCGCCGGATCGTTAATCACACGCCGAATCTCATCCAGAAATGCAGGAATGTCTTCATCCGGTAGTGCACGAAAGTCGACACTGGCGGTAGCTTCAGAGGGTATGACGTTAATACGATAGCCCGCATTGAAAATATTTGGCGACAGGGAAGAGCGCAACATAGAAGCATGACGCGGCTCATTGGCGAGAAAATATTCATCGACTTCGCTAGCGAGCCCCGGATCGAGCACATTCAGGTAACGTTGCGCAGCATCCGATGGCGATATCGAGGCAAGCCTCTGAAAATATGCCGCCGTGGTTTCATTGAGACGAATTGGCGAACGCCAATCGGCAATTGCTGCTACCGCTTTTGCCAACCGCGTAACAGAATTGGTTTGGAGTGGTACCGAACCGTGGCCTGCTACACCCGTAGCGAGTAAGTCTACCCTGTAAGGTATTTTCTCCACGGTCTGAATGCCAGCATACTGCACCTCACGATTCACTCGTGCGACCGAGCCGCCTTCTGCCAGACAGAATTCCGATTCGATCTTATCGAAATGTTCATTAACCATGAACTCGATACCGTACTCGGTGGCGCCTTCTTCTCCCGATTCGGCAAGAAAGATTACGTCTCGATCGAGCTGCACATTCTGCCTTTTAAGTTCCAGCATCACCATTAAGGCCGATGCAAGATTGTCCTTGTCATCAACTGCGCCGCGCCCATAGACATAGCCATTATCTACCGTCGCGCTAAACGGTGGGAAGGTCCACTTCTCTGGGTCCACATTGACCACATCGGTATGGGCCATTATAAGCAATGGCTCTTTGTCGCCATTGCCCTTTAAGCGTGTTATCACATTTGGCCGCGCCGGGTCGGTCGCAAGCATCTCTACAGCGAAGCCCTCGGCTTCCAGAACATCCCGTATGTATTCGGCGGCAGGCAGTTCTCGCCCGGGTGGATCGCTGGTATCAAACTGCAGCAAGGCGCGAAAATGTCGAAGCGTCTCATCTTCGACGGATGACCAGTCCGGCTGACTCGGCTGAGCCAGTAGCGCGGGAGAAAGAAAAAATGCGACGAGCGGTAGTAAATTTCGCATGAGCGACTCCTGAAAAAAACCTGTGTGGCGATGTGGATAGGGCTAGAATAGCAGAGTTTTTACGCATTTGTGCCTGAGGTCACAACAAAAAGTAATTCGACTTGAGTGACACACATGCAGCTATTAATCTTAGTCTATTGAGGCTCGATAGACTTTTCATGATAATGAGTAACAGGAATTCACAATGCTAAAACTTACGCAGTATCTAGTTCTACTGGCAATTGGCCTTTGCAGCGCGAGTCCGCTGGGAATCGCACAGCCAGCCACATTTGAAAATAACGTCCTGAGCATTCCACAAGTGGCCACTCTCATAAACGGCGAAGCGCTTTACTACAACGATATTCAACTCGCCGCCGATAGCGAGAGAAACTTTACTCTATTGGCGGCACAGCAGAGCACGCTAGTAAGCGTCGAAAATGTGCTGGTAAATGTTGCCGAGTCACTGCCTGTGCAGGTGAGCCTGTCGGTGAAAGGAAATAAGTCGGTACCCTGTGTAGACTTACAAACACCGGCAATCTTCACGAATGAATTCACATTCACTGTCGCCCTTGCTGAGACTAATTTGGGTCCTGCCGAGTCTTGCATAGCGGTACTTGACCCTTTTGAGACGACCATCCCTTTAGATATCACCGGTTTGAATTCCGGAATCTACACGGTGAACGTCAATGGCGTCGAGAGCAGCTTCAGTTTGTAGACCGGCAGATCATTCAGTCATAGACGTAGCGCCTCATCACCGTAATAATGCAACCTGATTAATCCAACTCTCAGAGCTGTTAAGCCACTATGTCCCAAGGCAAATTTCGTCATTTCACGGTAATGGCCGTCGTCGTCGCCAACATGGTCGGCACTGGTGTATTTACCAGCCTGGGTTTTCAGCTGCTAGACATCCGATCAGGCTTCGTGCTTTTGGCATTGTGGGCC
>CAJQHM010000127.1 GCA_905478195.1 uncultured Pseudomonadales bacterium | reverse complement strand
GCTGGTAAATCGGCTCCTTGCAAGGATATTGCTATTTATTGGTTTAAGTCAGGGATGGAACGCGGTAAATTCCTTATTGGTCTAACTAACACTAGTCACTCAAGAGTTTCTAACCTAGCCTATGCCTGAATCCCCAACAGCACAGAACAGAGAGTCCAGTAAGCCAGAACCGCCCGGTCTCGAAAAAAAATTACGCAGGATAGCTAGAGCGCGTACCCGCCTTGCCGTCTGCTTCTGGACACTGCCAGTCTATGTTGTAGCGATTTGGATATTGCTCAACAATGGTCGTAACGTCGATACCATGATGTGGATCTATATCGCTGTCTATGCCGCCTTCGCTATCGATATGTCGCTGCTCAACTGCCCCGTCTGTCACAAGCAGTTCTACGTAAAGAATATATTTATGAACCTGCTCACCAAGCGCTGTGTGCACTGTGGGCAGAACTCCGCTCCCAGTGAGTTCTCTTCGCGAGACTAGAGTAATTCGGGGCAGCTTAGGTCGAGCGCCTTAATTGACTTAACCAATGAACACTCAATTTAGGTTGAAAAAGCCACATTCCCTCCTAGAGCCAATAACGCATCTCTAGAACTCGTGAGTATTGATTATTCTTCTGATCTTAAGACGATCAGTTTTTCGATTCGCGACAGGCTGCAGTTGAATAAAATTGCAGCGTCGCTGCGGAGGAAAAACCTGAAAGACGATACTTTTTCAGCAGGAGGCAATCCTAGCCACAACGCTCTCAATGAACATGTCAAACACCCGAAAGCTGCGCCGATAATCAAGGCTAAGTGACACCATAGTATAGTTGCTAGTAAAGACCTGCGCCGGCGAATCACTTTTTCTATGGCAACTCCGTACCGCCGTCAATGGGCGTCTATGCCTTGATAATGAACGAAGAAGATAGATAAGAAAAATTGGCCGAGTTTGGGACGAAGTCGAGCGTTGGGGTTGAGAAGTGTCCATTAACTGACATGCCGATAGAGGTCGAACTATCCAGATTGTTCGTTAAACAAAATGCGAGCGTCGTCGTGATGGGTGCCAGCTCGCGTTTGGGACTGGATCGTGTACTAACAGGCAGCCCGGCTGAGAGGCTCTTGAATTTATCGATCGCCATGTGCTGATCATTAATCCTGACTAGATTGCGAGCTCAGCACGTATGTAATTTCTGCATGATATCGTGTTACCTCCCCCCAAGATAGAAAATCGAGCCTAGTCGCTTAGATTCCAATTCTGCAAAATTTTGGAGTGAGAAAGTTACGCTTACTATCGTGATCTTTGCCATACCAATTTTGACTCAACCAGCTACTGCCTGATTTACAGGAAGATCTGCATTTCCTGACGGGTATCTGGACTGGTTTGAGCATGATGGTTCTTTCGGAACTAGCGCCCGCCGGAGAGTCTAGCTTATGTTCAGAGTGCGATTTTCAATACGGATAGACCTTGTACGCAGATGGCTTTGGCGTTTGTATTAAATGTGGCAGTGCGACTTTTTATTGAATGATGAGAACTCTGCTTCGAGCAGGAAAAGGCACTAGAAATTACACCAGAGTAAAAGTAGCGCTTTGTCTATAGAAAGTGGCTTAGATTAGCGCTGGGCAAATAATAGTGCCAGAACCAAAAAAGGAAGAGCAGTGCTCTTCCTTTTTTATCTACCTCGCAGGAGTGGTTGTTCTGACAATACCTAGGGAAGCCAGTTGTACATAATTATTCCGGCCATTGATGTACAAACCAAGAAGTACGGTAGCGCCATATAAACCATGCGGCCATAACCCAGTCGTATACGCGGCGCTATTGATGACATGAGCAGGAATAAGAACGCAGCCTGCCCATTCGGTGTGGACATGCTTGGGATACCCGTACCCATTACAACGGCTACAGATTGGGCTTCAAAAATCTCCCTGGACATTATTCCCTGCTCCATGAGTGGTGTGATCTGATCCATATAGATGGTTGCTACGAACACGTTGTCACTGATTGCAGATAGTAGGCCGTTTGTGAGGAATACCATAAATACTTGCGTGCTACCTTCCATCTCTAGTACCCAATTCATGACGGGCGTGAACATCTCTTGACTATTGATCATAGCTACGATGACATAGAACACCACTAGCAACGATGCGAAAGGAAGTCCTTCTGTAAATGCCTGACCGATTGAATGCTCGTCTGTAACGCCGATCATCGCTGATGCGAGGATTATTACAGCTAGTCCGATAAGCCCGATCTCAGCAAGGTGAAGAGACAAAGCAATGATCATCAAGATCGCGACTACAGCCTGAAAGTAAATCACTAGGGAGTCTCCCTTGGTAGATTTAGCTTTCAGCTGCTTGTCTTCATCTGCCAAGATTTGTCGCACGGCAGCTGGCAATTCAGCGCCATAGCCAAACCAGCCGAGTTTCTCTAGGAGAAAGCAGGTGAACACGCCGGCGATAAGTGTTGGAATAGTAGCGGGTCCGACCATCGTGGCGAATGTAACGAAGTCCCATTCAGCTGCGCTGCCGATAACTATGTTCTCCGGCTCGCCAACTAGGGTGCAAACGCCGCCTATCGCCGTGCCGATGGCACCATGCATAAGCAACCCGCGAAGGAACGCCCGGAATCCATCGAGGTCTTCACGGTGCATGTCCTCTATGTGGTTGTCGTCTGCATCTGCCGGATCGTCAGAATGACCTATTTTAGAAACCACCTTGTCATAGACATCGTAGAAGGCGGTGGCTAGGGCTATGAGAACTGCCAGAATCGTTAGTGCATCAAGGAAAGCGGATAGAGTGGCGACCACTACAATGGTAGTGACATTCATCACAACTCGAGACTTGATGCCGAGCAATACCTTGTTCATAAACAAAAACAACATTTCTCTCAGGAAATGCACACCGGCGACCATGAAGATAACTAGCAGGATAACAGGCAGACCATGCTCAACCTCTTCGTAGACGTGGTGGGTATCTGTAAGCTGCATTATTAGTACTTGAATCGCAAGCAGGCCCCCCGGTTGGAGCGGGAAGCATTTTAGCGCCATCGCGAGGGTAAAAATAAACTCAAATAGAATTATCCATGAAGTAACGAGCGACCCGAGCACGAAATAAAAAACAACGTTTAATACAAGGGCCGCTAATACGGCTTGTTTGTACCAACGAGGCGTATTTCCAAGAAACATTGCGAGTGGCGAATCGGGGTAGTGGTGAGTTGTTGATGAGGACATCTAATGCTTCCTTTTTTAAAATTTTTAAAGCGCTCAGGTTATGCCGAGGTCAAATATACTGGTCTTAGAGGTACTTTGCGAAATTTTTTCTAAATTTCTCTAAATTTTTTTACTGACGTCGATTTCGCGTTCAGCAACTCTTCTCTATCGCTTGGTTTGAAGGGCTTGCAGTCAACAAACGTAGTATCCTGCTGATGTGTGTCTGTGGCGATATGATTTTCAGTATTTCAATCGAGTAAAAGCGATTGCCACGGAGAAGATACGATCCTTAGGCAGCCTTTAAAGGTAATCGATACAGATGCTATTTTTAATATAGTTTCTGAATATCAGATAGTTAGAGTTCTAACAACAGGATGGATTTCTGCCTAAAGACTACTGAACCGAAAAAGTTGCTGGCCCATCAATAGCCTCCATAAGTAAAGCAACTGCCGTTAACTAGTCGCCGCTTAGATACCTATCGATCGTCTCCGCGACTAGTCTGCCTTCATCTATTGCGCGAACAACCAAGGATTGGCCGCGACGACAATCGCCGGCAGCAAAGACCTTCGCCTTGGACGTCTGGAATCCACGATACTCGGCTTTGTAATTTGAGCGGTCATCTAGCTCCAGGCCTAATGTATCGCTGAGATAGTGCTCTGGACCCAGGAAACCCATGGAAAGAAGAATAAGATCGGCTTCCCAGAACTGCTCGCTGCCCGGGATTTCCTTGAAATTTTCATCGACATTGATCGTGTTGATGCCCTTGAGGGTGCCGTCGGCGTCTCGCACGATCTCTTTCCCGGAGATGGAATAGATGCGTGGGTCCTGTCCAAATTTCTCAGCCGCTTCCTGGTGGCCATAGTCTACCCGATAGATCTTCGGCCACAGTGGCCAGGGGTTGTCATCGGCCCTGTTCAGGGGAGGTATAGGCATAATCTCAAAATTCACCAGAGACTCGCAGCCGTGACGAAGTGACGTGCCTATGCAGTCGGTGCCGGTATCACCGCCGCCGATAACGATCACCTTCTTGCCTTTAGCACTCAGGTAGTTTTCGTCTTCAAGATTAGAGTCGAGCAGGCTCTTGGTGTTCTTGTGTAAGAACTCCATGGCAAGGTGAATGCCATTGCCGGCTCGATCTGGAATGTTAAGATCGCGAGCTGTGGTGGCGCCAGTTGCAAGCAATAGGGCATCGCAGTCTTGCAACAGCTGATTGACATCAACGGCATTCTCGCCGTTGCCGCCCACATCCGCATTGACTATGAAGTTCACGCCTTCTTCCTTCAGGATGTTAACGCGCCTATCGACTATATCCTTCTCAAGCTTCATGTTTGGAATGCCATACATCAGCAGCCCGCCAATACGGTCGTCTCTCTCATAGACTGTCACGTTGTGTCCTGCGAGATTAAGCTGCGCTGCAGCGGCCAGACCCGCCGGCCCCGATCCGATGATTGCTACTTTCTTATCGCTGCGTTGCTCGGGCGGATTGGCGACAACCCAGCCGTTCTCGAAGCCTTTATCTACAATGGCGCATTCGATGTTCTTGATCGTAACCGCCGGTTCATTAACACCGAGCACGCAGGCTCCTTCGCAGGGAGCAGGACAGACACGTCCAGTGAATTCCGGGAAGTTATTGGTCTTGTGTAAACGATCTAGCGCTTCTTTCCAGCGATTCTTGTAGATCAGATCGTTCCACTCGGGAATCAGGTTGTAGACCGGGCAGCCTTCTTCAGACTGACAGAAAGGCACGCCACAATCCATGCAGCGCGCACCTTGATTGTTAAGGAGCTCGTCATTATGGCTGGTATAAATTTCTTTATAATCCAGCAGTCGGTCCATCGCGTTGCGATAGGGCTCGGTCTGACGAGTAAATTCCTTAAATCCTGTTGGCTTTCCCATTTGGTTTTCTACCTTTCTACTAAGCTTCTGCATCGACTGATCGCAATCGGCAGATTCAATCTTTTGATAGTTCTTATACTATTATTGCTTAGACTGCGTTCTCTAAAACTCGCTTGTAATCAGTCGGCATGACCTTGACGAAATGCATCAGATTGGCTTCCCAATTATCGAGAATATTTTTTGCCACCGGTGACTCGGTATACAAGAAGTGTTTCTTGATCATGGCTTTGAGTTCCAGAATGTCATCTATTGAGACGAGATTCTCAAGCTCGAAGGTGCCGGTATTGCACTGTTTGGGAAACTCCTTCTTGGGATCCCATACATAAGCGATTCCGCCACTCATGCCAGCGCCAAAGTTTCGGCCGGTGTTACCTAAGATAACTACTCGCCCGCCAGTCATATATTCACAACCATGGTCGCCAATGCCTTCAACCACAGCTACAGCACCGCTGTTTCTTACGGCAAATCGTTCCGCGACTATGCCTCTGAAGTACGCTTCGCCCCCGGTTGCACCGTAAAGGTTCACGTTGCCTGCAATCACACTCTCTTCCGCCTTGAAGCTGGAATTCTTCGGTGGATAGATGACAATCTTGCCACCCGAAAGGCCCTTGCCTACATAGTCGTTGGCATCACCCTCAACGGTCAGTGTAATTCCCTTTGCCAACCAGGCGCCCAGACTCTGACCAGCTGAGCCGTTCAGTTTGATGCTAATCGTATCCTCTGGAAGCATGGTTTCTTTCCAGCGCTTCGCTACCTCGTTAGAAAGCATGGTGCCAACTACGCGGTTTGTATTAATTATATCTGTCTCGATCTCGACCTTGTCGCCAGTTTCCAGGGCCAGCTTGGACAGGCGAATTAATTCGTTGTCCAGCGCCAGGTCGAGACCATGGTCTTGATCCTTAGTCTTATAGAACTCGGTGCCTTCGAATACCACCTGGGCAGGCTGCAGCATGCTGCTCAGATCGAGCCCGTCAGCCTTCCAGTGATTGATAGCATCATCGGTCTTCAACAGGTCGACTCTGCCAACCATTTCATTCACAGTGCGAATGCCAAGTTCTGCCATGATGCCGCGCATCTCTTCGGCAACCATGAACAGATAGTTCACAACGTGTTCGGGCTTTCCCTTAAACTTTGCACGTAATTCAGGGTCTTGAGTTGCAATACCAACCGGGCAGGTATTGAGATGACACTTGCGCATCATGATGCAACCCAGAGTAATCAGAGGGGCGGTAGCGAAACCAAATTCTTCCGCACCGAGCAGAGAGGCAATAGCGATGTCTCTGCCCGTCTTCAACTGGCCATCTGTCTGCAGCACTACGCGTGAGCGCAAGTTGTTCATAACAAGCGTCTGATGAGTCTCGGCAACGCCTAGCTCCCATGGAAGCCCGGCATGTTTGATAGATGTTAGTGGAGACGCACCCGTGCCGCCGTCATGCCCGGAGATTACCAGATGGTCGGTCTTCGCCTTGGTCACGCCGGCAGCGATCGTGCCTACGCCAACCTCGGCAACTAACTTGACGCTAATGCGCGCCTCACGATTTGCATTCTTCAAATCATGAATCAACTGCGCAATATCTTCGATCGAATAAATATCGTGATGCGGCGGCGGACTTATTAGTCCCACACCAGGGGTAGAGTGACGGATGCGAGCGATCTTCTCATCTACCTTGCCACCGGGAAGCTCTCCACCCTCGCCCGGCTTGGCGCCCTGGGCAATCTTTATCTGAAGTTCATCGGCATTGGTTAGATACCATGCCGTGACTCCGAATCTCCCCGACGCTACCTGCTTGATAGCGGAGCGCTTGGAATCACCATTGGCCATTACCTTGAAACGTTCTGGATCTTCACCACCTTCACCGGTATTCGATTTGCCGCCAATCCGGTTCATCGCAATAGCAAGTGATTCGTGGCTTTCTTCCGAGATCGAGCCGAAGCTCATCGCGCCGGTAGCAAAGCGTTTTACAATCTCGCTAGCGGGCTCAACTTCATCAATTGAAATCGCGTTCTTGGGGTCGGAATTAAATTTTAGCAAGCCTCTAAATGTGCAGCGCCGTGTCGCATCTTCGTTCGAAAATTTTGCGAATGCCGCATAGGCTTCTGCACTATTCGTTCTTGCAGCTACCTGCAAGTTCGCGATGGTGTTCGGATTCCACATATGGGCATCTCCACCGGAACGCCAATGGAAATCTCCAGGATTTGGAAGTACTGGAATACGATCGCTGTCGCTCTTGGGAAATCCGATTGCATGGCGGCGTCTCTTCTCTTTCAAGAGAACGTCGAAATTGACGCCTTGTACGCGTGAGGCTGTGCCTGTAAAACAGCGATCGACGACTTCGTCTGCCAATCCAACTGCTTCAAAAATCTGAGCACCCTTATAGGAATGAAGAGTGGAGATGCCCATCTTTGCCATGACCTTTAGCATGCCCTTGGCGACACCCTTCTTATAACCGGCAACCAGGGCATCTTCGTCGGCAAATAGCGCGCCGAGGAAACCTTCCTGCTGTGCCTGCCAAAGTGCCTCGAAGGCAAGATAGGGGTTGATTGCATCAGCGCCATAGCTGGTGAGCAGGCAATGGTGATGAACTTCTCTGGCTTCGCCGGTTTCCATAACCAGGCCGATCTGAGTTCGCTTGCGCGCCTTAATCAGGTGCTGGTGCACAGTGCCGCAGGCGACCAAAGCGCTTAGAGGAATGCGTGTGGCAGAAGTCAGGCGGTCGGAGAGTATGACGAAGGCAAAGCCATCATCAATCGCCATTTCCGCTTCGCTGCAGATACGGTCCATGGCGGCTTCGAAGCCGTTTTCCTCAGCACTATCGAAAGTTATATCGATTAGCTTCGTCTTCATGCCGCGATAGTCCATGTCTCGAATATCAGACAGCTGCTGATTGGACAGAATTGGATGGTCGAGGCTGAGTCTATGGGCCTGCTCAGGCGTGGTCTGCAATAAGTTGCCTTCCGGGCCGATAAAACAGCGCA
This sequence comes from uncultured Pseudomonadales bacterium, assembly GCA_905478195.1. Taxonomy (GTDB): domain Bacteria; phylum Pseudomonadota; class Gammaproteobacteria; order Pseudomonadales; family Pseudohongiellaceae; genus UBA9145. The sequence continues at coordinate 1,677 of CAJQHM010000127.1, read as the reverse complement.
GCGACATCACAATCTCTTCACGAATCGAGTCGATAGGTGGGTTTGTTACCTGGGCAAACAGTTGCTTGAAATAGTCATAGATCATGCGCGGCTTGTCAGACAGACAAGCAAGTGCAGAGTCATTTCCCATTGAGCCCAATGGATCGCGCGACTCAGTAACCAGAGGAATTAGCATGAACTGCATGGTTTCGGTGGTGTAACCGAAGGCCTGCATGCGCTGCGTGATATTTTTACTGTCTAGAGAGTGGGCGGCGCTGCCCTTGGCAATATGGTCAAGTGTAACTTTTTGTTCGCTAAGCCAGTCGCCATAAGGTTTCTTGCCCGCAATTTCCAGCTTAACCTCTTCATCTGGGATCAGGCGGCCTTCTTCGAAGTCTAGTAGAAACATCTTGCCGGGCTGCAATCGACCCTTGAGTTTTACATTCGCGGGATCGACTTTCACTACGCCTACTTCCGATGCCATGATGACTTTGTCATCGTGGGTAACATAATAGCGACTGGGGCGCAGACCGTTTCTGTCCAGAACTGCACCTATATAGTGTCCATCAGAGAAAACGATGGAAGCCGGACCATCCCATGGCTCCATCAGGGCTGAATGGTATTCATAGAAATCTCTCTTAACCGGGCCCATGTTGACGTCTGACTGCCAGGCCTCTGGAATCATCATCATTACCGAGGCGGGCAGAGAACGACCCGAGAGCAGCATGAATTCCAATACGGAATCGAAACTGCCTGAGTCGGAGCAGTCATCATCGATAACAGGGAATACGTTTTGTAGGTTGTCGCCGAATACATCGGTCTTAGCCTTGCCCTGTCGCGCAACCATGGAATTCACGTTGCCGCGCAGAGTATTGATTTCGCCATTGTGGCTCATGAATCGATTTGGCTGAGCGCGATCCCAGGAGGGAAAGGTATTGGTACTAAAGCGCGAGTGCACCATCGCCATATGGGTTGCGAAATCGGGATTGGTCAGGTCGCCATAAAAAGGGAACAGCTGGCCTGGTGTGAGCATGCCCTTATAGACGATGACCTTGGTAGAGAGGCTGCAGGCATAAACTTGCTTTGCTTCGGTGAGCGATGTATCCAGACGCAGTCGGTGGGTAAACCGCTTGCGAATTACATACAGCTTTCTTTCGAATTGTTCCTGCTCTAAACCCGCTTCAGAAGCGACGAATAGCTGCTCGATTCTAGGCTGCGCCATCAGAGCGGCGGGCCCGACATCTGCCCCTTTAGCATCGATAGGGACTTCTCTCCAGCCGACAAGGGTCTGGCCTTCTTCAGCGATGATCTGGTTAATTATCTTGCGGCAGGTTTCTCTTTCCTCGTCGACTTGGGGGAGGAAAATATTGCCCACGGCGAACTGGCCCGCAGAGGGCAGATCGATGCCGAATTCAGTTTTGGCGACTTTGTGGAAAAAGCTGTTGGGCAGAGCCATCAATATGCCGGCTCCGTCGCCGGTGTTTGCCTCGAAGCCGCAGCCTCCGCGGTGGTCCATGCGGGAATTCAGGTGATAGGCATCCAGCATGATTTGATGGCTGGGCTGGCCCTTTATATTTGCAACGAATCCAACGCCGCAGGAATCTTTTTCCTTAGATGGGTCATAGAGTCCTGTCTTTGCAGGATACCCAAACTTCAAAGGGATGCGATTTTCGTTGCTCATAGTCACTAGTTTCTCGT
>CAJQHM010000126.1 GCA_905478195.1 uncultured Pseudomonadales bacterium | reverse complement strand
AGAGGTCTAAAAGAACTCAGCCCTGCTGCAGATAATTCTCGCCAACCGAACAGGCGGCGATGCGACTAAGATGGCTATAGGGCAGGCCGGTTTCCTCGTGCCATTCGTTGAATTGCGCCTGTATCTTTTTTAGATCGCGCTGACTGCTTGGCTGTTCCGCAACTTCCAATCCACTACCGCGCAGAGTGACCATCACGTCCCGTGACAGGATGAAGCAGTCCTTGCCGGTGCGGCGCAGGAACCACAGAGCACTCTGTCCACCTAGTCTGGAGCCGTGTTTCTTCAGGTGGCTCATCAAACCGATCTGGTCCGAGGCTGGCCAGTCGGCAATAAAATTGCCGAAGCTGCCATTTTTTCGCGACTCTTCCTGTACGAAGAATACGTTCTCCTGCAGCGCCTTTATCTTCTGCCAGTTGCGCACTACGCGCCTATCGCTGGTATAGGCCTCCCACTGCTCAGCCGATAGCAGGCCAAGCTTCCTGGGATCGAAACCGAAGAATGCCTCTTCGAACTCGGGCCATTTGTTCTCGATGACCTTCCAACTAAAACCAGCCTGGTTGATGCACTTCGTCATCATGGCGAGATAGCGATCGTCTCCCAGAGACTGCAGTTGTTTCTTACTCGCTATCTTGGGCAGTAATTTTTCCAATGCGGTGCCGCCGCCCTTGCGATGCTCGGCTCTTTCTTTGATCTTCTGAAACTTCGTCATTCGAATCTGTGCCTCGAAACTATGGCGCTGAAGTATTTATTTTTTACGCGCCACCAATAGGGTGAAATCGCTTTCGATCACACCTTCTTTGATTAGTCGCTGTTCCTCGGCAAACAGGTTACGCAAAATAGTCTTGCCCTCTTCCGAGTCGGAAAGGTTTCCTGCGATATTATCCAACACGAGATGAAGAAGCGTGCCGCCGAAGTCTCTTCTCTCCACGATCTCGAATCGTTTCTCCAACTCGGGAATGATGTCAGCAGAGCGAATCGCTTCGGTGGGGTCATAGCCATTCATGAATTCTATGGTCGGTCGTTCTACACTGTGTTTAACGCCAGGCTCGCGAATAGTCTGTCTAAGGGACTCAGGAATCTCAGCCAGCAGGCGGCCGCAATGTTCCAGCTGAACATCGGTCCACTGAAACTGATTGGGACCCACAAATTCATTGATGATGAAATAGCCACCTGATTTGAGACAGCGACTTACCTGCTGCATATAGTGTTCGAGCGCCTCGATATGATGCACTGATTGAGAGGCGAACACCGCATCATAGGATTCCTCAGCAAACTCCAGCTTATTGAGATTGGCGAGCGCATAGTTGATCGAATTGAGCTGACCACTCTTGCGCGCCTCCCCCCTCGCAATTTCCAGAGCATCATTGGAGACGTCATAGGCATCAAAGCGCTGGGCGATTTGTAACTGCAAGCCATGACGCTCCAGACCACCTCCGCCACAGCCCAGACTCAGCGCAACGGGCACCGCACTGGTATAGTATTTTTTCGCTACATATTCCAGCCAGCCCACATGATCTGTGCCGGATATCAATGGACAGATGTACTCTTGATTGACTACCGGGCATTCCGCCCAGGAGTTAGGTTTGTTCAAGGCCACCTGCTCTCTTGCACGCTCACCCCAATGCTTGCCCGCAGTTTCGAGGCCGGCATCAGCAGTTGCAAATTGATCTGGTTTGAATAGATTCCTTAAGGCTTGAAAAAATGACATGTGTATACTCTTCGAATAGACGGCCATTGTAGCACTCACCCTACGTCGCTCTTCAATCGTAACAATTGTAAATCGATGAAATCTAAATTGAATTTGCTAGGAATCCCCTGCCGACAACTGTATCGGTTTGCCATGGGGTGTATTGAGGTAGGCCTCATGCCACTGAGACTTCCTGCGGGCTAACTCGTCGGTATTGGAAAAATTTTTCTGACGAGAGATTGTCTCTAACGCCGCCAACCAATGCTGGTAGTAGGTATTGCCCAGATCAGGATCGCCGGCCGCCTGCGCTTCAGCTATCTCGGCACTCAGGGCGCCAGCCCATTCTTGCCAACTAAACAGACCCCTCTCGTGCAAGGCTAGCACCAGTGCGAAGGCCTGTGCCTCCCAGGGCGCATTGAAGACCGGACCCTCGTCGTCCTGTGGTTGATGTTCAAACCTCTGCATTAACTTATCCCCGCGCTTAGATAGGGCTCCCATAGGTCGACCAGCACTTCACTGTTCGCGCCGGTTGTGCCCCATAAATCCTTACCCAGGAAGCTTACCCTGTAGAGGGTCGCGCCTTCATGGACTCCGACTGCATTGCTGTCCGGAAAGCTATGGCATCCCACGATGGCCGAGACTATGCCGTTCATGCCCTGCACATAGCGCGGCGCTCGAGTATGACCTGTTCCCTCGCTTGATCTAACGAGCACCCGGTCACCGACGCTAAATAGGGCCTCGCTGCGCGCCTCCCGCTCGCTGGACGCACCGGAAGCGAGTATCTTGCTTGCCAGCTGAGGGTCTGGCACCTGAACCGCAGAGTCGGTGTCAGAAATCACGGCATTGCCTGCCAGTTCATCAGGAGCAAGAAGGCCCTTCTCCTGCAATAACCTCTCCAATCCCTCTAACCAATTCTCGTAATAGGAATTCTCAATATAGGTAATTGGATCTTGCCGCTCCCGCGCATGACGCGACTCATCGATATTCCATTTGCCCAGCATGCCAGTAGCGAGAGTGAGGCCAAACACACGTCGCTCCCACTCGGCGTGAAATACCGGCTCCTGGGATTCGGGTTCCGGGTTTATTGGACCCATGCCCGACTGCCCACCCAGATCGTGACCGCCCTTCATTGTGACGCCTCGGCGCCCGAATCGGGGGCTCGCGCCAACTCTACGCCTATCATCGAGTTGCGACTAACCAGGGCCTGCAAATCTGCTTCGCTCCAACCCTCGGTTCCGAGCGGGCGCTGGGGCAAGACCAGATAACGCATCTCGGATGTAGAATCCCAGACCCTTATCTTCTTATCCTCGTCCAGATTGATACCGAATTCGCTGAGCACCTCTCTAGGCGCGCTTACCGCTCGCGACCTGTAGGGGGCCGACTTATACCAAGCCGGAGGCAGACCCAGCACAGTCCACGGATAACAGGAACAGAGTGTGCAAACCACGAGGTTGTGCGTGTCATCGGTATTCTCGACCACCATTAAGTGTTCGCCCTGACGCCCGCAGTAACCCAGGCTGGCAACAGCCTCTGTCGCATCAGTCATAAGAGCCTGTTTGAACTCGGGATCGGTCCAGGCCTTGGCGACCACATGTGCTCCGTTACGTGGCCCGACCTTATGCTCATAAGTGTCGATGATAGTGTTGAGGGTATCTGGATTCACCAGCCCCTTCTCCACCAACAGGCTTTCGAGAGCCTTTACTCGCAGCTCCAGATCCGAGGGTGGCTCCGTGTGGTCATGCTCGTCGTGATGATGGTCGTGTGGCACGCTGCACTCTCCTATTCTATTCGGCTGAATTCATTAACTGACCGGGCTCCTGCACGAAGCTCAACTGCGCATCTTGGTACTTTGGGTTTCTTACCTCGGCAACGAAGGCCTTCATTGTTTCGAATGGTGCCTCTATCAGCAACCTATTTGTTAGCCAACCTGGTAGTGGCGAACCGGGGTCGATGTGGGCCGCGTTGCTTATCGACACCGATCCATCTGCCAGCGGAGTGAAATGCCAACTCGCCATAGCCTTCTTCAGGCGCAGGCGACCGGATACCTCGTCCATCCTATCCACTGTGGCGACACTATTCATAGCAACTGCCAGAGTCTGTGCATCCTGCGTCCAGGTCACGTGTGCGAGCACGTCTCTATCCTTCACCGGGAAAGGCATGTCGTTGTGCGTGTAAACCAGGGATTCGGTGTCGCTTAACCGCTCGAGTAGATAGGATTCGGCGCAGCGATCGGCCCAGTCGGGACAGGCCTCGGCATCCTCAATCAAGGCTACCAGCGCAGACAGGCGCACAGAATCTAGCTTGGTGGTAGTGCGCACGGCGTCATAGGGCGAGCCCGGGACAGAGCGCGTATGTACCTGAATGCCATCTCGGTCACGCCTCAATTCCCAAACCTGCTCTGCGGCGGCTTGGGTCATAGCGGATGCAGAAAAAGCAACGATGAGTGATAAATTTGCGAGGCAACTGCGGAGTATCATGGTCTCTCCTGAACTGAATTAGAGGGCCTGTCGCTACGAGGCCGAGCTCAGTCAAGTTTCATACATTCTATGTGGCATAGCCTACATGAGATGCCCGTCTTGTAGAAGCTTGCCGGCTCTGAGACTATGCCCAAAGACCGGCACCAGATAATCAGGAATCCTTCATGCCCAGCAACCATCAGCTGATGATAGCCGTCGCGCCGAATGGTGCGAGAAAGCAGCAAAGCGATCACCCTCGCCTGCCTATTACTGCCAGTGAGATAGCGCATACTGCCGCGTCCTGTGTCGAGGCAGGTGCCTGCATGTTACACCTGCATGTTCGCGACACCGACAATCGCCATAGTCTGGATGCCGCCCACTATCGTGAGGCGATAGCGGCTATTCGCCGCGAGGTCGGTGAGGACTTAATCATCCAGATTACGACGGAAGCGGTGGGCATCTATACGAGAGAGGAGCAGATGCGAGCGGTTATCGAGGTACGTCCCGAAGCGGTATCACTCGCCATTCGAGAGATCTGCCCGCCCGGCATCGACGCAGCCGGTGCTGCTGACTTCTTTGCCTTCTTGCAACGAGAGAAAATTCAGCCTCAGTACATTCTCTACTCCAAAGAAGACATTCGACATTTCGCCTGTTTGCGGGAGAGAGGCGTCATTCCTGGCGAGAGAGTTTCCGTATTATTAGTGTTAGGTCGCTATGCGCAGAACCAGCAATCGGACGTGGCAGATCTTGCCCCTCTTCTCTCGGAACTTGAAGACGTTCACTGCTGGTCACTCTGTGCGTTCGGCGCTAGTGAGGCCAACTGTATGCTGGAGGCCATTCAGCAAGGTGGTCACTGTCGAGTCGGCTTTGAGAACAATCTGCTGCTAGCCGATGGCACGATTGCCGAAGACAACGCTGCGTTAGTCACAGTGGTAAGCGATAGCGCAGCAACACTCAACAGGAAAATCGCATCAGCAGATGCGGCTAGAAAGTTACTCGGCATGACCTAAGCTGTCTATAGCAACTAGATAGGCTAAAGAAGCGAGTGGGTAACCCCGCTGCTTTCGTTTGCTGCGGGTAGATTTAGTAGGTCTCATCTATAGGTCTAAAGTCTGACAGCCTATTGCAGGACGAGATACAGGCAAAAAAAAGGCGAACCTAAGTTCGCCTTTTTTGTCTCAAGCTGGATTAAGTCCAGCTAGATCCCTTTACAAGCTGTAACGCAAGGTTAGGGAGTAACGACGACCCAATGGATCATAGGTAGATGGATACACGTTACCAGTATTGTAGGCAGTAGCACCAATGTTTGAACCTACGAAGTCTGGCTCACGGTCAGCAGCATTCAATATGCCCAGAGTGAACTCAAGCTCTTCAGTGATGTCACCGCGAACAGTGATGTCAAAATAGTTAGCTGCGTCCATGGAAGTAAACTGAGGCTGGAAGCTACCAGCAACAATCGGCTCAGCTTCCATCTCAGATAGGTATCTCCACAACATTGAAACGTCAATGTTACGATCGAAGACATTAGTCTGAAGCGTGAAACGCTGAGTAGCCATGTATTCTGGCTGTACAGAAGCACAGTTTGTGCTGTAGTAACCAGTACACTCTCTGTTTATGCTAGACGGGCTAGCTTGAAACAGAGACTCGTCAGTCATGTTAAGGCTGCCGTTGTACGCCAACGATCCAATGTTACCAAGATCAAAAACGTAGTTAGCAGTCACGTCAATACCTGAAGTCTCAAGTGTACCCTGGTTAGTTAGAACGGTAGGCAGACCAAATGTAGTCGCTACGTTACCAAACAGGTTACCTGTCTCAGGGTTACGACGAATACCGGTACACGCTGCTGAAGCAGCTGATGCACTTGTAAGCGTGTAATTACCCGAATCAAAGCCAGGGCCAAAACAGGCAGAGAACACATCATCAGGAGTTGGGCTGGTGATCGCATCTTCAACTTTGATGTTGTAGTAATCCACTGTTAAGGACAGACCAGGGAACGCTTCTGGCTGGAAAATCGCACCGATGGTGTAAGTATCCGCTTTCTCAGCCGCCAGGTTCAGGTTTCCACCTGAAGTCTGGTTAACCTGACCCGCTGGATCAACTACGATGCCACCGATAGTGGTAGCTGGTGCTCCCTGCGCTAAACAGACCGCAAGCAGATCAGCGTTGCCGTTAGGCGCGTTGCCAGTACATGGATCAACAGAGAAGTTACCAAGACCTGTCACCTGCGGGTTGAACAATTCGCTGATGTTTGGCGCGCGAGTCACTTTCTGGAAGTTACCACGGAATTGCAGGCTAGAGATTGGAGACCATGTACCGCCGATCTTCCAAGTATCTTCTACACCAGTAGTAGAGAAATCAGAAGTACGGTAGCCAAGCTGTAAAGTCAATTCTTCAGCTAACGCTACATCCTGTAATACAGGCACGTTTGCTTCGAAGAAGAATTCGTTAACGTCGTAGGTACCGAACCGGTTAGGTGCTGCTGCACCGTTACCAAGTACTTCACCAGATGTTTGTGTAAGCAATTCGTTAGTTAAGCCACCTACGTATTCACGATACTCATAACCGAATACACCTGAGATTGGCGCATCAGTAGTTGGCAATGAGAATGGTAACTCACCATCAACAAACGCCTGCAACTGATCTAGCTCTGTGAATGTCTTACCGCCGTTACCAACGTCAAGGAATGCACCGACTTCAGGAGTGATGCTACCCAAAGGGCCCCAAAGGTTAATTGGCACACAGCCGCCAGAGGTATCTAAACAAGAAGTAGTGCTAGTAGAACGTACAGACTGAGTTAGACGTGTACGAGTACCGTTACCACCTTGTTGGAAAGATAGGTCTGATTGGCCAGTGGCGTAGAATACTTCCCAGGACAAATCGTCGTTAATTTCACCACGAGCACCTGTCTTGAACTGCCATACGCTAGTTTGACGCTCGTTAGTACGAGGTCCAAGCTCAACAAAACGACGGGCATAATTGATGTTCTGTTCAATGTAAGCTGGATCAGTTGGACTCGTCGCTGCCGCTGCGGCTGCACAAGATGCGGCATCAATCTGGTAGGAACCACAAATTTGATTCAGCGCAGTCGCCGGAATAAACGGGTTAGACAGAGGCGTAACAGCAGAGAAACCGAAGCTGCCTGAAGGCGCCAGGTTTGTGGTGTTTGTGCTCTGTGCGTAAAGAACTTCAGAAAACCACTCAATCTTATCAGTTAGCTTGTAATTCGCTGTACCGAAAGTCCGGAACTGCTCTAGGGGCAACTGAAAAAGGTTGTATGGGTTGAAGTTAAATGTTTGATAAAAAGGCTGTAGCTCTGAACCGTCTGGAGACGCTTGCAGGAAGCCTGATGTGTAGCCCGGAACAACCGTTGATATATTAGCAGGACTAGCGCCAGGGAGAGTAAAGCGAGTTGGAACCGTAGTTGAGGAACCACCAGCATTACCACTTCTAGAGGAGATGTTGTTAACACCGAACGATCTATCGCCCTGCGTTAAAACTTCACGGTCTGTGTAACCTACGCTGATTACCGCATTACCGCGGCCATCATCGAAGTTGCCACCAAGAGTGATGTCGTAGCGGTTGCTTTTGCCGCCGCCTTCCGACGTATCACCTTGTTGGATTCGAACGTCTAAACCTTCGAAATCTGTCTTAGTGCGGAAGTTGATCACACCAGAGATCGCATCTGCACCGTAGGCCGAACCAGCACCTCCGGTCAGAACGTCAACTCGCTCGAGTAGAGCGACTGGGATGATGTCCAAGTTAGTACGACCCGTAAGGTCTGCGGGAACAACACGTGTTCCGTTCATCAACGTGATATTTCGGTTACTACCGAGACCACGTAGGTTAACGAAAGTGGAACCGCCGTTACCGTTGTTTACAGACGCACCGATGCTAGGAACAAAACCCGGGATTTCCCGCAGGAATTCTTCAACAACGTTGACTTGGCGCAGTTCGATAGTCGCGGCGTCAACAGATGCAACAGGGCTAGACTGCGTCAGGTTTGGGTTTCTAATACGTGAACCCGTCACGATTACTTCTTCCACCACCTCGTCTTGGCCGTATGCTGTAGGTGCCGTCCCGATAGACGCTGCCGTCGCGATAGCTGCGAAAGCTGTGCTCCAAGCAGATGCCTTTTTAGTTAAATTGAACATTAGAATACTCCCCATGTATTGAAGGACTGAAACCAGCCTAAAAAGTAAAGTTTAGTGACTAGATTTCTGTTATGGAATAGGCAGCCTATCCTCGATAAACTGCGAGGCGCGAAGTTTACACAGGTTAACCGAAAACAGAAAGCACCATGTTGAAGCATATTTTAAAATTTAGACCACTTTTGCTCTCTTTTGGGTCTTTTGAAAAATTAATTACTAGTAATTGCCTAAAAATCAGTTTCAGCAAATGACTTTTGCGTTAGAGAAAACGTCGATATCTGTGTTTCAGGCGTCTATTCATGGGAAAAATGACTAATATCATTGTAAACCTGGGCGCAAAACCAAAGTTAACCCTCAGATCCCGACTTTTGGGCATACGGCGGCGATATTGGCCACTAGATAGCCGAATTTCGGCTCAGATTGCTCCTACCTATGCAATCAGAAGGCCGAGAGTGCGGTGACCCGCGAATCACAGGGATTACAACGCCGCAGGGAATGACCGAGTCAGCCCTGGCAGTTCTAGAGGCAGGCTTATTGATCGAACAAAACAGGAAAGCTTATTGGCGGACAGAGAACCGGTAGCCCGCGCCGCGCACTGTTTGTAACAGCTTTGCGTAGTCTATCGAGGTGTTTTCCACAGAGGATAAGGCCTTGCGCAGACGCCGTATATGCACGTCGATCGTGCGCTCTTCCAGATAGACGTTGCCGCCCCAGACGGCATCCTGGATATGGTCGCGGCTAAACACCTTCTCCTGATTTGATAGAAAGAACTTCAGCAGGCGGAATTCGGTGGGGCCCATTTCTATGAGTTGTTCCTCAATCGATACGCGGTGGCTGCCAGGTTCCAGCTGCAGGTCGAATACACGCAGCACCTTGTTCTTCTGCGTGCCATAAACCCGGCGCAGGACAGTCTTGATGCGGGCAACCAACTCTCGTGGCGAGAAGGGCTTGGTGACATAGTCGTCGACGCCCTCGCTCAAGCCCTGCACCTTATTGTCCTCACTGGTCTTCGCGGTGAGCATGATAATCGGCAGGTTACTGGTAATCTCGTCGCGGCGCAGTCTGCGCGCGAGTTCAATGCCACTGCCGCCAGGCAACATCCAATCGAGAAGCACCAGATCCGGCTTCTTGTCGATTATTGATACGTGGGCATCATGGGCATTGGCCGCGCTGATGCTGCGAAAGCCAGCGAGGTCTAATGTAATGCCAACCATGTCGCGAATAGCGGCTTCATCATCGACGATTAATATTGTGGATTCTGGCATTTGTTTACCAATAAACTCGACTAACAAACTAGTTAACTTTCATTCATTTAAACAGCAGTATATTACAATTATGTGACAACCTGATGTTTAATCACACTAAATGCAAGCCTCTAAAAAGCTCATAACCCTCTGTTTAAAATATATTTTCTATATTTTAGCGCAGACCACACAGCTCGCAAGACCGCCTACCTAGATTCTAGAATCGGTAGTCCACTTTTAGACTGACTTCTCTGCCTCGATTGAAACCGGTTGTGACAAAGCCACCCTGAGTAACCTCACTCCTTTCATCCATGAGGTTCTTTCCCTTAAGCGTCAGTCGCCAATTGTCGTTGAACTCGCGCATAAACACCGTATTCAGCTCACCGAATGGCTGCTCGATCAGATCAGGAGCGCCCTCTATGCCCACCTCACTGATACGCTCGCCGAAGTAGTGGTAGAGAACGGTGGCGGTTGTTCCGGAGAAAGGCTCATAGCCAATCTGTGCATTGAACAGCCAGTCCGATTGCCCCTGCAGGGCACGGGAGGTACTGGTAAGAATGCCTCTATCCTTCTCGGCAATGGTTACTTGTGAATCGATGAAAGCAATATTGGATTGTATGTAGAAGTCTTCCCAGCGATCGCCTAGAAAATCCAGTCTCTTGGAGATTTCGAATTCCACGCCCGTGTTCTCCCCTGCTTCGGCATTCGTGAACGTCTGCCGCGCCTCGGCGCCAGGCTGTACTACCGATTCGATCGGGTTCTCGAATTCCTTGTAGAACAGGCCGAGAGACATGGAGTCGCCAAAACCAAAGTACCACTCCCAGCGGAAATCATAGTTGGTGATATTAGCAATCTTCAGATTCGGATTACCCACCACTTCTCTACCGGTAACCGGATTGGTAAACGCGGCGGGCGACAACTCACGAAAATCTGGTCGTGAAAGAGTCTCACTGTAAGCAACGCGGAACTGGTGGTCGCCGTTAATATAGGTGCCACTGAACGCTGGCAGAATATCTGAGCTCTCCTGCGCGGCATTCACCTCAACATCACGAAATAGATCGAAGGTTCTCACATTCTGGCTAAAGTCTTCTTGCCGGGCTCCGAGGTTCAGGCGATATCTATCATCGAAATTGACTTCGACCTCGGCATAGAATGCATCGGACTCATTCGCCGCATCGTAGTTGTCAGTTGGCCGCGTAAACTCCCTCAGCTCAAAACCATCCGGATCGATATTCTGCGGCGCCAAGATCTCTTCCAGCGGCCGGGTCAGCAGGTCCTCATTGAATGCGATACTCCCCTGATCGAAGAAGGAGTAGCGACGCACTTCGGAATCTCTTTGCTTCTCGTTATGTACGTAGCCGCCCTTGGCGGTGATGACTGAGTTCATCGGCCCATAGAAAACCATAGTCAGGTCAACGGCAAAATCTTCGGCATCGTCATCCAACACACTAAAGCGCCTGACGTTACCGTCGGCGCGCGTCGAGAATCTATAGATTCCGTCGGGCTCCAGGTCATAGCGGTAGACCCTATCGTCTGGCGCATCTCGCTCTGCCTTTACCTTGGAATAGCGCCAGTTAACGACTAACTCGTTAAAGTCAGGAAAATAATGATCTCCCTGAACCTGATTCGAGAATAACTCCCGCTCTACCCACTCCAATTGCGTCAGTCTTACTATGTCTTCCGCAGCAAGATCTCCGCTGGTCTGAGAGACAGTATCGTCCATCTTGCGCAGCACTATGCTCGTAGTTCTGATGTTGTGATTAGCATTAAAATCTATACCGGCGGTAAAGATGCTGCTCATATCCACACTGTGCTCGGTGCCGACGAATTCCAGATCGTCTTCGATCTCAAGACCGGCGTTACTGGTGCGATAGCTTCTACGAGTTATTTCGTTGGTATCCCATGAGTTCGAATAATTGATCGCGGCCAGATAGTTGAATTGCGCACCGTTATCGTTGAGCTCGTGGAAGTTGCCGAACGATGTCGCAAAATTAAGGTTAGCAGGCAATGATTCCTTGTCGGGATTGTAGTCGTTTCTCATGCTGCGACCGATGACCTGCAGCTCTTCGGCAGAATACCCGCCGCTGCCCAAGAATTGACTCTCTCTGCGCAATTCCTGACCATTTGCAGTTGCCTGTTTGAGCTCAGTTGGCAACCCCCGGTAGCTGTCGTCATAGCCAAGCCATGACTTGCTGCCACTCGCGGAAGTGAAACCATTCTTGAAATTCACATCCTGTTGCAACCCGGTAGAAGTGGATACATTCCAGAAGGCTTCATCTGTCGACTTCTTGGTACGCAACTGCAAGACACCGCCACCAAACTCACTCGGATACTGAGCCGAGTATGTCTTCTGCACCAGTACGCTATCCAGTATTGCCGTCGGGAATAGATCCAGAGGCACAACGCGATTGATTGGCTCGGGGCTGGGTAGAATCGCCCCGTTCAATAGGGTGGTTGAATAGCGCTCGCCGAGGCCCCGCACATAGACGAACTTGCCGCCGACTGTACTGAGACCAGAGACTCGCTTGAGACCCTCGGCTATATTCGAATCGCCGGAACGTTGGAACTGTTCGGTACCAACAACGTTCGCCACCGAAGAGGTGCCACGTTTCTCATCTGGAACAAATTGTCCAATAACAGCGATCTCCTCAATCTGAGGCACATCTTGCCCGGTCGCCACGGTGCTAAGCGCGGAAGCAACGGCGATAGCTAAGAGTTTTAGTGGCGTCACAGGATTGGTCATGTTATTTGCTCCGATATTGATTTCGTTTTGAAGCAGGTATTTTATTGCTGTTCTATGACACTGGTATTTCATTTACATTGCAGAAATATTTCAAGATCACTGTTTTTACTCTGAATGCGAACACGTGCAGAAAAATTGAAGCGAAAAAAAGGGAGTACACAGTACTCCCTTCAAAATGGGTCGAGTTATTTACTTATTCGCAAAACAATCAATGTTTCACCTATCTCGATTTCCTAGCTTCCTGGCTTAGCCTAACGATCGATCCGAAGATCGAACTAGTCAGAATACGTCCAGCCAGCAGTCCAATCAGAACTACTATCCTTAACCGCACCGATGTAGTCGACCTGATCGAAGAATGAATCCGCCGGAATCGAAGGTGTAATCGCATTCAGAATAGGACCGTTCATCCATCCGATAGTACCCGTCAGATCAACTTCACCCAGGGAACTGCCCGATTGCGCGTTGAAGAAGTCGGCTACAGAGAAGTTGTCACCGTCGCTTGCACTGAAGGGACAGCCGCTAACCAGGCGCGAATTGGTCAGAGTCAGATTGCCATTTAGTCCAGCGATCGAGCCGCCCGCGTTTAGAAATGTTGCAGTCTGATCGATGTCGAGACAGTAGGCTGTGTGTGCAGACATAACGACGTTGGAAATTTTCGCCGATGTACCTTCACGCAATCTGAATCCCGCGTCGCCACCCCCGCTCGCTCCAGCACAGGTGAGATTGGAAATAGTAGGGTTAGAGCGTGGAAGCGCATCGTTGTCGTCGCCGTTATTATCGGCTTCGATGCAATGCTCACTCGCCGTGTTCTGCTTGATTGCGACGAATTGTGCCTTGCCGGACCAGCCAAAAGTCCAGTCGAGAGCGTCGTCTTCGTTGCCGGTAAGTACTATGTGCTTCGCGTTCGTAGTGCCACCGAAGAATTCGATACCATCATCAGAATTGTTGTGAACCTGAACATAGTCAACGATTGTTCCGGAACCCGTACCCTGAAATGCAATACCATTTAGTTCGTTACTCTCTGTGATGTTCTGGCCCGCGTATTTGACCTGAACATAGGTCAGCACGCCGCTGCTATCGGCAGAATCCGGCCCGCCGTAGATACCAGTTGAGCCTTCGCCTTCAGCACTGCCGCCACTCACGTTCAGAGGGGCATTACCGTTTAGGATAATGCCGCCCCATTGACCGCTGGTAGTTGCAGTCGCCGTGTCGTCTCCCTCGTAGGTGAAGATAACCGGCTTTGCCGCGCTTCCATTTGCGTGCAACTGCCCATTACGCGCAATCGTTAGGAAGTTCAGACCCTGTTGACCGAAAACATAGGTGCCTTCATCGATTGTTAGCTTGGTCTTTGATCCGCTGACTTCATCAGCACCAATAAAAACTGCGCCGTCCAGTATATAAGAAAAGTTTGAGGTGAGATGTGTGTCGTCTTCGATTCTACCCCGCAGTACACACACAGATTTTCCTTTAAAAGTTCCTGATATTGCCGTTGTGTTTGTTGGACAGGTAGATGGGGCCGTGGCCGCTATTGAGAAACTAGCCGGCGTCGAGGAGTATGTCAGATTCGCTATTGTATCCGTGTAGTAACCCACATAAGCCTGCACTTCGTATCCCATTGCACCAATCGCACTGCCTACTAAGCCGGTAAATAACGACAATGGCTCAGATGCTGCTAGCGTTTTGGTGCTTGCTGCAACAATTGGATCAGCTTGGGTCCATGGCACAAAAGACCCTGAGGAATTCTGGATAAAGAAGCCCAGGCCTGGCACATTCAGGATTACGACCAGGTTTCCAGTTTTGCCTACGTCCGCTGCAGCCGGCTTGATTGTTACCAGAAAATCAACTGCCGAATCTGCGGGTACAGCGGAAAGGAAGCTGGCGCCGCCATTGATCGTAGCACCGCCAGAGAAAACGGCGCTGCTTTCTGAGCCACCCGTTGTGAGTATTGGCTGATCGGCCCCCTGCACGCTCATTGCAGCTAAACCCAAAGCTACTCCACTGGCAATCGCATTCATTTTAGTGCGCTTAAATTTCATTTCGACTCCTTCGTCTTCTACATTGATATTCGAAAATTAGTTGAGATTCAGTGAAGCCATCATAGAGCTGCCATGTTGCAGTTATGAGTCGGTTTGTTTGCAGTTTTCTTACAGTTACCTGCCTGAACACAATGCAAGAATAGGACCTCGATGAGACACACAATGCTTTTATTAGGCGAGCGTCACAATTCTGTAATGATTCCTGTCTTACCATTGCAGCACCTATGACAGATCAAGCATCTACAAATCCTCTGCGCGTCGAAGCACAGCACGTTGGCCTCTTTGAGACGCCTATAGCCTATTGCCGATTGAAGGACGGAGAATCTCTTATTCAGGAGTTGGAGACGAGCATCCAGAAGAATCGAGCCGAAGCTGGTGGTCTGCAACGCTCCAACATTGGCGGCTGGCATTCAGACACTGACATGATGGCTTGGGGTGGCGAAGCCGCGAAAAGGCTATCGGAAGCGGCTATCAACATAGCCAAGCGCTTGAGCCATTTCCAGGAGGCAAGCCCAGATGTTTACGACTGGCAACTGCGTATGTGGGCCAACGTCACTCCACGAGGCGGATTGAATCAGCCACATGCGCACCCGGG
>CAJQHM010000125.1 GCA_905478195.1 uncultured Pseudomonadales bacterium | reverse complement strand
GAGCACAGGCCATCGCTGCCGTTGCCGAATATCAGATGGGGCCCTTATTCAATCCGCCTCTGCACAGAGACAATCCGCTGGGCAAGATCTCGGCCATGATCTGTCCCTCTGGCGCGGTGAATATTACCCATCCCTCTGTGGCCGATCCCACTACAGGCATCCTGTATGTGACGTCCCGGTCAAGCTGTTCCGCTCGCCCTCTAGTATCGGGCGAGGAGGCAGACACCTACTACGACGCCCCAACCGGCACGACGCTTTCACAATATGCAGCAGGCCGTGGTGGAGCAACCCCAAGACATCCCTTAGGCATTCCCCTTTGGAAGCCACCCTATAGCCGCATCACCGCAATAGACATGAACACCGGCGAGCATCTGTGGATGATACCTACCGGCGAGACACCGGCTCGCATTGCCAATCTGCCCGAACTACAGGGTGTTGATATCGGCAATACAGGCACAGGAAATGCCGTAGCCATGGTGACTACCGCAAACCTGCTGATCTATTCAGATGTAGACAGCGACGGCACGCCGCAGCTGTTTGCCATCGACAAGTCCACAGGCGCAGAAATTGGCCGCGTAGAAGTTCCTGCGGCGAGCCGCTACGGTATGAGCTCCTGGACTCACGAAGGACACCAGTATGTCATTCTGCAGACAGGTAGCACACTGACGGCTATGGCTTTGCCAGGTGCAGCAGCACAGGGTTCGGCTGCACACTAGTGCTGATAGAGAATCAAACTATTCAATAACAAAATCTATAATCAGGAGTATGTACATGAACAAAAAATTACTATTAGCTTCCGCTATCGCCATTTCGGCAGCTGCTACATTTAGCACGATCAACTCACAAGAAACCGAAATGAGCTTCTTCATTACGAGTGTGGGCTCGGGCGATGGCGCGAACCTTGGCGGTCTGGCCGGAGCCGACGCCCACTGCGCGACGCTAGCGTCAGCTGCAGGTTCACGCGGCAAGACCTGGCGCGCCTATCTAAGCGCACATGAGACCGCAAGCTCTCCTCGCGTAAATGCCAGAGAGCGTATCGGGTTTGGCCCTTGGTACAACGCCGAAGGCGTTGAGGTAGCTAGCACGCTCAACAACCTGCACAGCGAATATATGCAGCTTGGTAAAGCGAATTCAATTACCGAAAATGGCGATCAGGTTAACGGCCGTGGCGATACCCCGAATCAACACGATATTCTGACCGGTTCTTCACTGAGCGGCCGCCTTATCGATGACGGTTCGAATCACACCTGCAACAACTGGACCAGCAATGGTGAAGGTTCTGCTCAGGTAGGCCATTTTGACAGAACTGGCGGTGGGGCAAACCCAACTTCCTGGAATAGCGCTCACGGCTCCAGAGGTTGCGGCCAGCCCGATCTCGTAGCCACGGGTGGCGCCGGTTACTTCTACTGCTTCGCAATCGATTAATCTTAGCAGGCACCGAAGTTACACAAATGGTGTTGCCTTCGAAGGTAACACCATTTGTTTTTTAAGACAGGGAAAATTATCCAATGAAACTCTATGGTATGGGCCAATCACGATCGTTCCGAGCTCTCTGGGCTCTGGAAGAAAGCGGTCTAGAATACGACTATGTAAACACTACGCTGCGCACCGAAAGCACAGATACCGACAGCGCCAAACACCCCAGCTATCTTGAACTCAATATTCAGGGCAAGGTACCTACCCTGGTAGATGGTGATCTCGTACTTACCGAGTGTTTTGCAATACTGAACTACATAGCCCGAAGCGCACCAGATTCCGGCTTGCTACCAAAGGTAAGCACTCCGGCCTATGCAAAACTTGACGAGCTATCCTATTTCATCCTTGCAGAGCTCGAGCAACCACTCTGGTCTAAAGGCAAGCACATGTTTGCGCTACCTCAGGAGTATAGAATTCCCGCTATGTTCGATACCGCAAAATTTGAATTCAACAAGGCCGTCAATGCTCTAAATCATTTGTTAGGCGAAAATGACAACGAGTATGTCTTAGGCAACGAGTTTTGCATGGTAGACCTTCTGCTTGCACATACATTCAACTGGGCGATCCGGTTCGAGTTCGATGTGCCGGACAAATTCATCGCGCTGCGTGACCGACATTACCAACGGCCGGCTGCACAACGTGCCATGTCTATTATTGAATAGGCCCACACAAGATACTCGGTGCATCTCACTATGATTGCTGTGACAAGACCTTACTCCCACTGGGTCCTCTTTGCGCTGGGCGCTCTTGTATCTCAGCTTGCGGGGGCACAGGCTAGTAGTGGGTATGAACTTTCTCCAGACACGCTAGACTACTACTTGATTCAGGCGTTTCAGGCCCCGAGCGTGAAAGAGCGCATTGTGCTGAATCATATTGGCGTTACGGTGCAGAAGGCGGAGGACGGATATCGAGTAACCGCCGCTCTGGAGGGCTATCCTGCCCACCAGGGAGGAATCGAGCGTGGCGACACTATCGTTCGGGTCAACGGCGAGCCCTATCACCCTGTCTACTCCTTCAACGCCGATGATACCGGCGGTCTCGATTTTACTCCAAAGCCTTCCGAGTACCGCTTGGAATATGAAAGGCTCGGGGCTCTGGCAACCGTCGATACCGTGCCAGTATTCGAGAATCTCTATGACAGCTATCGCACCGCCACATTAAATAGCATGCAGGTATTCCCCCTGGGGAATAAGACTATTGGCTATATACGCTTTTGGGGACTCTCCAGGGCCACTTCGGACTTGTTCTCCCTGGAACTCGCTATGAGCAGGTTTACTAATAGCGATGGCTTAATAATAGATCTGCGTAACTCTTATGGCTATCTGAGCAGCAATCACTTAGACATGTTTATCAGAAGTTCTCGCGTCAGCTTCACGGCATCGAATGACTCCAATTCCCACGCCGCTATAGAATCGGGCTTTGCATCCAGTGCCAACCGTGTATTCACCAAACCGATTGTGGTTTTGATTAACGCCCAGACTCGAGGCGGCGCAGAACTATTTGCGCAGGCACTGTCGAAGATAGGCAGAGTGACCACACTCGGTGAGAATAGCCCCGGCGAGATCGGCTCATTCTCAGTGAACGAAAATACAGTTCGCTATTTACCCGCAGACCAGACCCTCATCAATGGACAGCCGTTCGAGGAAGTTGGAGTTGCACCCAAGCAGATGATCGCCTTCCCCTATGCACAGGAAGGTCGCAGCGACCCGCAGTTTGAAGCGGCAGTAGATGTTCTGTTAGGAAGAATCTAGAACAGAACAATCAAAAGCCGGGAACCTCGTCCTCGCTCTTAATTGATTTCCAGAGCAAGCTATGGTGATCGAAACCATTTTCAATCGTAGGCTTGACGATTCTAAAGTACGGAGATAGGTCAAAATCTCGTGGCGTAAAATGCGTAAAGTGCGGCTTGTATAAGAGCGGCACCTCACCCTCTTCTCCCTTCTCTCGATCTCGTCGCGGCAGAATCGGATAATTGATTGACTGAAACGCTTCCGCAATCAGGGTCGAACAGATCGCCTTAGTGGGCTCACCGCTGCCCAGGCTTAGCAGAGATCGCCGGTAGCGATTGGGCACGGCGGGTTTCTGAATAACATAGCGAATTAGATCCACTACGTTCTTCAGATCATACAGATGACCAAGTCGCTTCTTTGCGAATTCCACCAGTTGACCCGATTCCTCTGCACTAAGATTCACCGGCCTGCAGATTCTCAGGTTGAAGTTTGCGTAGTGATCCAGATTAATTAGATGCACCCCATTCTTTAGATCTGCCTCGATAAGATTGAGTTGGGAACTGTCTTCTCCGCTCTCACCTATATAGAGGCAAGCGTGGGACCAGGTTGATTGGGTAAGGTATTTTATTGCTGTACTGATGCGTGTATTGCCGTCGACCAGCACGATATCCCCCTTCTCGAGAGTGCTCGCTACGTCCGCTATCCCAATGGTATCCAGACGCTGATACCCCGGCAGATCTTTGCTGAGAAAGGCCGCGAGGCGCTCGCCGATGATGCGCTTTAAAGAGTTGAACATTGCATCCTTCTTTGGAAACTGACAGTCAGATTGGCACTTATGATGTCCGGAAAATCAGGTATACTAGCTAGCCGATATCAGCGGCAGATGACGAGTAGTAAACTGAACACAACGACAGTGTAATCGAATAGATAGGAGTAGCAAAATGACCAAGGCTTATAACAAATTCTTCATTAATGGCGAATGGGTAGAACCCTCAGGCCGCCCCACGCTTGATGTGATTAACCCTGCGACAGAGGAAGCATTTGCCACTATAAGCATGGGGACCGCCGACGACGTCGACGCTGCGGCAAAAGCTGCCAGAGCCGCCTTCCCAGCCTGGTCACAATCGACAATCGAAGAACGCAAAGCCGTTATTGGTAACATAATCGCTGGAATGAAGGCACGCGGTGATGAGATCGCCACGGCTATCTCCAATGAGATGGGTGCCCCCATGGGTCTGGCAAAGACTGCACAACTGGGCAGCGGTATGGGACATTTTGCCAATATTCTCGGCATTCTGGACAGCTATGAATTCGAAGAAGTGCGCGGCACCACCAAGATAGTGAAGGAAGCAGCTGGTGTCTGCGGATTTATCACGCCATGGAACTGGCCTCTCAATCAGATCGCATGCAAGGTCGCCCCAGCCATTGCCGCGGGTTGCACCATCGTACTAAAGCCCAGCGAGATAGCACCACTGAGCGCCTACATTCTGGCTGAGATTATCGCCGACTCTGGCTTGCCTGCCGGCGTGTTCAATCTAGTCAATGGCGACGGCCCCACAGTCGGCGCGGCGATATCGGCTCATCCTGAAATCGACGTTGTTTCATTTACAGGCTCTACTCGCGCCGGTCAGGAAGTTGCAAAGGCCGCTGCGGACGGCATCAAACGCGTAACCCAGGAGTTAGGCGGCAAGTCTGCGAACATCATCCTCGACGATGCTGACCTGCAGAAATCAGTCGGCGGCGGCGTCATCGGCTGTTTCGGCAATAGCGGTCAGTCATGTAATGCACCCACTCGTATGCTGGTGCCGAAGGCGCGCATGGCAGAGGCGATCGAGATCGCGAAGGCTGCAGCGGCAAAGGCAAGCGTCGGAGATCCGTCCGATGAAAAAACCAGACTGGGGCCGGTAGTTAGCGAGCTGCAGTTCAACAAGATTACAGCCTTGATTGAGAAAGGCATCGCAGAAGGCGCTGATCTGATCGTTGGCGGCCCAGGTCGCCCCGAAGGCATCGAGACAGGTTATTTTATTCAGCCCACGGTATTCGCCAATGTAACGAATGATATGACGATCGCACGCGAAGAGATTTTCGGGCCAGTGCTATCCATCATCGGCTATGAAGATGATGCGGACGCCGTTCGTATAGCGAACGACACCGAATATGGCCTGTCTGGCTATGTATCGGGAGAGCCCGCTCACGCCGAACAAATTGCGAGACAGATCAGAACCGGCATGGTGCATATTAACGGTGCAGGCCCAGACTTCTCCTCCCCGTTTGGAGGATACAAGAAATCTGGAAATGGTCGTGAGTGGGGTCTGGAAGGCTTCGAAGAGTATCTGGAAACCAAAGCCATGCTTGGCGCTGCCTAAGAGGAATCTGCTATGTCAGTTGATGTTAAAAAGGCCGCTATCGATATTGGAATCGTAGCCAAAGACATAGATGCAATGATGACCTTCTATGGCGAAACCCTTGGGCTGGAGTTTGAAGCATCCATTCCCATGCCCGGCGGCGGCACCATGAATCGTTTCAAAGTTGGCGATAGCGTGATCAAGGTCATCGAACTTGACCCCGCCGCACCGGCAGACGCGGCACCCGGCGGTATCCGCGGGGCGCATGGCTACCGTTACTGGACGATTACCGTTGGCAATCTCGAGGAGAGTGTCGATAAAGCGGCGGCTTCTGGAGCAAAAATAGTGGTACCTGCCAAGGTAGTACGCGAAGGCATCACCATCGCCATCATTGCCGATCCCGATGGCAACTGGGTCGAACTGCTGGAAATCTCCTAGCAAAACGAGTCATTGGCTATAAGAACTTTCCAATCGATTCAAAAGGGCAGTAGTTCTCTACTGCCCTTTCACCCACTCCATCACCCACCTCAAAGCGGCGCAGATGACTACTCTAATTCATGAACGCGTAAGGCTATGCCGAACTGGCGACTATCCAAAGATGATCTGCCGCCTGAAGTCAGGCTGGGTAGTGCTGGGCGATGTACAATTCCTCCGTGGTTATAGCCTACTTCTACCCGACCCAGTGGTGCCTCATCTCAACGAGATGGATAATGAAACCCGAAGAACATTCCTCTATGAGATGTCCGTTGTTGGCGATGTTATTCTGGAGATAAGCGGCGCTGTGCGCATCAACTACGAGATGCTGGGCAACTTCGAACCCGCATTGCATGCCCACGTATTTCCACGATTCGAAGATGAGCCTGAAGAACTTAAACTAAAGCCGGTGTGGTTCTACGACTGGGAGAATGCACCTGCGTTCGATGCGAGCCGTGATAGAGAGATAATGCAGGCCATCGCCGCGGGACTGAAACGTCGCGGCCTGGTTATCTGAACACCAAAAAAAGGGATTATATTGAACCCCTTCTCTCGGCACTTATGCGAAGCTGTCTCACCTGTTGCTTCTTAACTTTCCAATCTCGGCTATCTACTTCCAGATACTGCGTGACTTCAATGTGATGTCGAACACAGGGCGACCGGGGTTTTCAACATGAATGATAAAAGTCTCGGCATCGGGGTGGCTATAACCTAGAGAAGCCATGCCGCCTTCTGATGTGGCTTTAAATTTCACGCTGTTGTTCGAGATTGCTTCCAGCTCCATTTCCTGCGGACCCTCAGTACGGGCAACCATGCCTGGATCCCACTGCTGAATATGCAGCATCAGAGAGCCATTAACCTCCTCAATGGTGATCATCTCAAACATGCTTGTAGCACCTTCACCGGTCATTCTGACCATGGCTGCTATGGAGCCAGCCTCACCCATTATCCAATTCTCTTCCAACTGGTTAGCGCCCAGATTCCCAGCCCAATTGCCAGTCATCCATGCCAGGTCGGCAATCTTCGCCGGCGGTCCTGCAAAGCCAGAGGAAGAAAATGCTGCCATTGCTAGCAACGCTAGTGATAATAAAGGTTTTCGAATATTCATATTTTCTCCGTGTAACAATTGCTAGGTTATATTTTAAAAACCACTATTCTAATTATCGCACTAGAATCGGGCACACAGGCTCTAGTCCTGTATTTCTTCCAGCCAGCTTGCCAGCGACTCCCACTCCATCCTGAACATATGCGGTGCTCCGTAGATAACATCGGCATTCAAGTCCACACCGGCGCTGCTCAGGCTAGCCACAGTTTCCTCAAAGCGATCCGCCCAGCCCAACTGATCATCTCCGCCGATACGCAGATAGACAGGAAAGTCGCTTAACGCATCGTTGTCTGTATTCTCGCTGGATATTGCAGGCACGGCCGCCACACCTAGATAACTCTGTGGATTGCGCCGCGCAATTTCCAACGCCGACATCCCACCATTGGAAACACCCGCCAACAGCACCTTGCCCTGAGCTATATTCTCACGCTTCTGCAGCTCGGAGATTAATTCAACTATCAGCGCATTGCTCGCTGCACCCCGGAAAGAGCGATTCGTAGGCGATATAGGCACGGCCACCATCCAGCCCCTACGTGCAAATCCGCTACCCAACCAGCGCGAAGTGTCCTGTGATATCGATGCATTACCCGGCCCACCGCCCATGAGTATCACTAGCGGATAGACTGCATCGGATTCGATCTCTGGCGCAACCATGAAGACATTGAGAACCGAGCCATCTGCGAGTGTAATGCGCTCTTGCGCCTGACTCGCAGCCATGAGCAGCAGACAACAGCAAAGCATAAGGAATGAAGTCAGTGTTTTCATCTGTTGCCTCCGAGATCTATGGACTTAGCTATCCTGGGATTCTTCTCTATTCTTATAGACTTCTTCAAATTGACCCTGCAGGCGGCGCATACCGCCAAGCCAACGATCGTAGTCATTTGTCTTCCTGCGCATATAGGTCAACACCTCCGGGTGCGGCAGGCAGAGGAATTGTTCTGACTCCAGAGTCTCCATGACCGTGTCAGCTAATTTATCTGGCTCCAACATGCCGTCGAGACCGGCCACGCCACCGTCGCCTCCCGCCGTCATCGCTGTACGTACGGCCTGAGGACATAGTACCGAGACCTTGATGCCACGTTTGCCATAGGTAATCGATAGCCACTCGGCGAAACCGATGGCAGCATGTTTTGTCACCGAGTACGGCGCCGAACCCACCTGACTCAATAGGCCCGCCGCCGACGAAGTATTCAGAAAGTAGCCCTCGCCTCGCTCAAGCATAGCAGGCAGCACGGCTCTAGCGGCAAACACATGGGACATAACATTAATATCCCAGATCGATTGCCACGCATCCGTACTGACATTCTCACCACCGGCCGTAAAGATACCCGCATTGGAACAAAACAGATCGATCTGACCGAATTTCTCAAGCGCCTGCGCAACCAGATCGTTCACCTCATTCTCATCGGCGACGTTTGTTCTTATCCCTAGCGCCTGCGTGCTGGCGCTAATGTCGGCGACTGTCGCATCGATGCCTGCCTGATCGATATCAGACACTACCACTGCCTTCGCGCCTTCCTTTGCGAATCTCTCGCAGAGTGATTTTCCGATCCCACTTGCCCCACCGGTAACTACAATGACTTTATCTTTAACTTGCATAGTATTTTAGATTCCTACTAAGTTGATTTTCCTGATAGCTGTCACCCGAGTGTGACAGCCCTGCGTTCTATACTGCGGCCATTCCAGCCAAACGATTGGAAATAATATCCTGCGCCTCGGCAACTATTCTAGTAATCAAATCTTCACAGCTTGGATTGTCGTCTATCAACCCAACAATCATGCCAGCCGACCAGATTCCTTTGTCTAAGTCTCCGCCGTCAAACAACTCCCTGCCCTTAACACCTTGCACCAGAGGCTGAATGTCTTCAAATTTTGTCTCACCGGGCCTAGACTCGATTTCTACGACCTGCTCCGCAACACTGTTCTTGAAAACACGCGCGGTGTTTCTTAGCGAGCGATAGATGAGCGCCGTGTCTAATTCCGTAGCCTCTATCATCCTGCGTTTGACGTTGTCATGAATGGGAGCCTCTTTGGTTACCATGAAGCGTGTGCCCATATTGATGCCGTCGGCACCCAGAGCAAGTGCCGCAGCCAGACCCCTGCCATCACCCAAGC
Organism: uncultured Pseudomonadales bacterium; assembly: GCA_905478195.1. Lineage (GTDB taxonomy): Bacteria > Pseudomonadota > Gammaproteobacteria > Pseudomonadales > Pseudohongiellaceae > UBA9145. The sequence goes on along the minus strand of CAJQHM010000125.1, from coordinate 45,287 downwards.
CACCGGATGCCAGAAAAGGAATCTTTAGTCTGCGAGCAGCCAGAGGTAGCAAAATCATATTGGTAACATCATCTTCACCTGGGTGACCCGCACACTCGAAACCATCGACACTAACCGCATCGCAGCCAATCTTCTCGGCCTTCAATGAATGGCGTATCGATGTGCATTTATGAATAACCTTAATGCCTGCTTCTTTAAACAGTGGCAGAAAGGGCTCTGGGTTGCGACCCGCTGTCTCGACTATCTTGACACCAGAATCGACAATGGCACGGGCATATTCCTCATAGGGTACAGGCTTAATTGTAGGCAGGATCGTTAGGTTCACCCCAAATGGCTTGTCGGTCATCGACTTACAGCGATCAATCTCCCCGAGCAGGTCTTCAGGCGTGGGCTGCGTTAGGCCTGTTATGATTCCCAAACCTCCTGCATTGGACACTGCGGATGCCAGCTCTGCCAAACCTACCCATTGCATGCCCCCTTGCACGACTGGATGCTGGATGCCCAGCAGCTCGGTGATTCTAGTCTTCATTGGCGTCCCCCTCTCCCCTGCCTGCCCTTAGCAGCGGTCTCTCCGCCGCAGCTACCGCGCGGCTTGTCTCAAAATTCGGGAGTTAGTGTACGTGGTAACGCTCAGGGGTGCAAAGACAGAGGAATAGGTCGATAACCTGTGCTATATTGGCCGGTTAGTAGACTAACCGCCAAAATATCGGCCAGCACAAGGCTAGTTTTTTAGCCAATGGAGAAATCTCCTTAGCCGGTCATTAATGAAAATAAGGAACGTTATATCCAACCCTGATTCTATCTGCATGAAGGAATCGACACAGAGCGATCATGTCGGATAGAGGGTAATCCCACAAATTGGAGAATTAGAATGATTCGGAAGTTACTCGTCAGCAGTATTGCCACTGCGACTGCCCTGGCAGCAGCGCCGGCGGCGCTTGCTCAAAATGGCCTACAAGCCATCGAAGAAATCCAGGTTACATCAACACTAAGAAAATCGGCAGGACTCGCCGATGTTAACGCGGCCGTCTCTGTGCTCGGCGAACAGGAATTGGATTTAATCAACCATACGCATCTACAGGAATCATTAAACAGACTTCCAGGCGTGAGCATTCATCGTAACAATGGACAGGAGAGCCTGGTCGCTATCCGTTCAGCCGTTATGACTGGCGCGGGTGCTTGCGGTGCGTTTCTTGTCGCCGAGAACAGTATACCAGTGCGCTCAGCCGGCTTCTGTAATGTGAACGAAATGTTCGACACTCACTCAGAAAATGCCTCAAGCGTCGAAGTCATCCGCGGGCCAGGCAGTGCATTCTGGGGCTCAAATGCCATACACGGCCTAATCAATGTGGTACTTCCCAAGGCTGGCGATGCCGGCGAGCTCATGCTCGAGCAAGGACCACGTGGTTCAAAACGAATTCGCGGTTCATTTGGTCACGACTACGGCAATTTCAAGCAACTGCTGATGGTAAATGGCACTGATGAAGAAGGCTATCGCGATGATAGCGGTGTTGATCAGCAAAAAGTTTCATGGCTTTACAACTACACCACCAAGAACGGCGCGACTCTCGATGGCGGCTTTACCATGATAAACCTGAATCAGGAGACTGCCGGCTACGTAACTGGCACTAACTCCTATGCCGACAGCGCACTGCGAGCCACCAATCCTAACCCAGAGGCTTATCGCGATAGCGTCAACGGCCGAGTTTGGACAACTATCACTCAACAGGTTAATGACTGGGAAGTGGTTTTGACTCCCTACTTCCGCGAAGTGAATATGAACTTCATGCAGCACTTCTTGCCAGGACAGCCCATAGAAGACACTGAACAGCGTAGCCTCGGGCTGCAGTTGGCTGCCTACAGGACTCTGGACAATGGCGCCGAGTTTGCAATGGGCCTCGATCTCGAAGATACCAACGGCTCACTGAAGCAGACTCAACCAAACCCAACCTCCGGTTCATTCTTTCTGCGTAATTCGATCCCGCAGGGCAAACACTACGACTATGATGTAGAGATTCAACAAGTTGCCGGATTCGTTAACTACGAGCAGGATCTGGGAAGTGGCTGGGAAATATCCCTAGGCCTACGCCTAGAGAACATGGGTTATGAGTATGACAACAAGATGATAGACGGTCGCACCGATGAGTTCGGCGTCGCCTGCCGATTCGGTTGTCGCTATAACCGTCCTGCCGACAGAGATGACAGCTTTACTAACCTCTCTCCAAAGCTGGGCCTGAGCTATGCCTTGAATGACAACCACGATCTCCAATTTAGAGTACAACAGGGTTTTCGCGCACCGCAGGCCACTGAGTTATACCGTTTACAAAATTCGCAGACGGTAGCGAGTTTAGACTCGGTAGAACTAGACAGTTATGAAATATCCGTGAAAGGTGCCGGTGACAACTGGAACTATTCTGCGTCCTGGTACTTCATGGACAAAGAGAATGAAATTCTTACTAATAGTGCGAGAGAAAATCTGAATGATAGCCATACCGCTCATCGAGGCATCGAGTTTGCCATGGGCTACGATATTTCAGACACACTTTCTGTACAGGGCGTCGTCAACCTGGCCAAGCATACCTATGAGAAATCTCAGCTCTCCGGCGGTATCGACATAAACGGTAACGATATAGATACCGCTCCAAACACGTTCGGCAATCTTCGCCTACAGTGGCGCCCAACCAGCGCAATTCTAAGCGAAGTCGAATGGGTTAACATGGGCGACTACTATACAAATCCGGAAAACACAGCGGACTATGAAGGCCACGACATATTGAATTGGAGAACGCAATATCAAGTCAATGACGACCTGAGTTTCTACGTCAATGTTCTAAACGTCACCGACGAAAAATATGCAGAACGTGCTGACTGGACTACATTCAACGGCGATCGCTATTTCCCTGGCCAGCCTGTGAGAGCGTTCTTTGGAGTTACCTGGAACTATAAGTAACCTCAATAGCGCAATATAAAAATGCCGACGCAAGTCGGCATTTTTATTTCCGGCTTTTACAAATTAGCGATTAGGGTATAGTGTCAGCGCGATGAGCAGACGTGATAAATATCAGGATGACAATGATGCGCAGCAGGTCTTCGATGACCTGCTAGCCTATTTTTCTCGCAACGGTAACGAAGACCCTGACCCTATATTTCATCCCGACAACTCTGTGAACACGATGATGCGAGCGCGGTCTACGCCCCTGCGCAAAGCCTCTGTTTTAATCCCCATCACTCGTCATGGCTCAGGCAATAACAGCGAAATAGTACTGACGGTGCGATCTGAGAATCTAAAAAGTCACGCTGGCCAAGTCAGCCTACCTGGTGGATCTGAAGATGATATGGATGTTGATGTTGTGGCAACGGCACTGCGAGAGAGTGAAGAAGAGATTGGTCTAGCTCGAGACAAGGTAGAGGTGATAGGTCGCCTGGGAGACATGGCGCTACCGTCTGGCTTTCAGATTACACCTATCGTAGGCCTTATAGAGCCGGGGCTTCAGTTCAAGCCCTGCCCAATTGAAGTTGCCGAGATCTTTCATGTACCCCTGTCGCTTTTACTCGACAGAAATGCCTATACCTCCTCGACAATGACCTATGACAAGCAATCGAGAAAAGTACTCGAGCTTCAATTTGAACGATTTCGGATTTGGGGCGCGACCGCAGCAATTCTTTACCATCTTGCCCAGATGATAGCCGAAGGAAAAAATAAGCCTTAAGTTTGGGGGTGGGTTTACAGCTGGACTCAGATGCTATTTTCAGCGCTGTTTGACGTTGCCGTGCTGCTAGCTTCTTCGCTAAAAGGTCTGTGGCAGACTCTATTACGCCCTTCCTGCTTTGCCAGATAAAGATAGGAATCAACCTTCTGGACAAATTCTTTTTCTGTCTGTTGATCGCCCTTCGTGTAGACATCAACACCAAAGCTCGCCTCAATTCCCAATAGGGCATCGGGTGCTTTCGCAGGAGAGTTTTCGACAATAAGACGAAGTCGATTCGCGAAGCGCACACCCTGTTTGAGAGTTGTATCGGGGAGAATGATTGTGAATTCCTCACCTCCGTATCGACAAGGTATATCGAGCCTGCGCACTGTCTTTTTTATAAGGGTAGATATATGGCCGAGTACGACATTTCCGACTTCATGACCGTAGGCGTCATTGATTGTCTTAAAATGATCCAGATCTAGCATGATCAGACAGGTGGGCTGGCCGGAACGGCGCGTCCGCTCCATCTCCAGACTCAAGGCCTGATTGAAGTAGCGATAATTGAATAGGCGCGTAAGCTCGTCCGTACGGACTAACGCGGCTAATTGCCGGATCTCCTCCTGAAGCCGCTGCACTTCAGAGAGGTTTGTGCAATTCTCATCGCCGGCTGGACAGGGTTTTACTGCCACTTTATTGTCTATCTGCTCACCATTCATAGAATTTTAAAAACTAATCGTTGTTCTCGTCTGGGTGACAACACCCCTTGTCGACAAAAAATCGCTCACTAGCGACTCCCCGCCACCTCATCGGGCTTAACACCCTGATTATCCGGTGCAATACCCTTCAGGCACTCTCTATAGGCTAATACATAGCATAAAGAGGGTGTAGCCACCGGTTTTTTTGGCCATTCTATAATTAATTACGAAGGATCAAAGCCCTAGGGTGCTGCCCAAGCCGGAAACGGGCCTAATACGCCGAAGGTTAGATGGCCCAATGTGTAGACGAAGAGCGTGAGTAAAAACACCGAAATAATGTCCAGCCAGATCCCCGCCACCACCATCTTCATTATCGGTACCCGACCAGAGCCGTAGACTATTGCATTTGGCGGAGTGGACACTGGCAGCATAAAGGCACAGGACGCGGCCAGAGTCGTCGGTATTAGTAACAACAGCGGATGCACGCCTATGGCCTGCGACAGGCTCGCCATAATTGGCAGAGACAGGGAGATAGTTGCCGTGTTGGATGTTACCTCCGTAAGCCCGGTAATGAAGCTCACCGTGCTTATCACTATAACCAGAGGGCTGGCATCACCCAGCAGGGACTGAAGCTGCCCGGCGATAAAACTGCCCAGCCCGGATGTGGTAAACCCTTTCGCGAGGGCTAGACCGCCACCAAACAATAACAAGATGCCCCATGGCACTTTTTTCGCATCTTCCCAATCCATCAAGCGACCACCGACTTTCTTGCTCGCAGGAATGATGAAAAGCAGTAGCGCCATCGCTATCGATACGGTTCCATCGTCTATCATATAACCAACCGGTTCGGAGCCCATGTAGCCGAGGAAGGAATCCAGATAGTGACTCCAACCAAATATATCTACGTCGGCACCAAACAGACGTTCCTTTCTCGTCATCCATAATAGCGCGGCGCTGACAAACACGAAGGTGACCCTCTTCTCCTCTGAAGACATCACGCCTAGCTTGGCGATCTCATCGCGTATGAAATCGCGACCACTGAAGGGGGTCGTCGCGGGCAGAGGAAACACAAACCTGGTCAGCACAAACCAGGCGATAAGCATATACGCGGCACTCATAGGCAGGGCAAAGACCATCCAGGAGGCAAAAGTGATCTCTGGCGCTTCGGGAAATAACTGGGGCATCTGAGTCACGAGGACACCGTTAGGAGGCGTGCCTATCAGCGTGGCGAAGCCACCGATAGATGCCGAATAGGCGATGCCTAACAAGAGCGTCAGGGGGAAGTTTTCTGCACGCTTGTCAATGATGGCACCCTTAGCGGCGGCCTCTCGGTTCAACTCTTCATATAAAAGAATTAGCGACATACCCATGGGCATCATCATTAACGCGGTAGAGGTATTCGATAGCCACATAGAGAGGAATCCAGTGGCAACCATGAAACCGAGAACGAGACGATGCGGCTGTCCGCCGATTAATTTGAGTATGTGTAAGGCGATACGCTTATGCAGAGCCCATTTTTCCACTGCCGTAGCAATGATAAATCCACCGAGAAATAACAGGATTATCCAGTCCATGTACTGACCGGCTACGTTGGGAAAAATGATATCCAGATCGGAGGGGCTAAGGCCGTTGCGCAAGCTTGCAGTCTCGAAATCGATCTGATTTGCAGCGGGCACCAGACGACCGCGCATTATTCCCAACAGTGGAAATAACACGATGGGAAGCAGCGCCGTTGCGGAAAGCGGAATAGCCTCGGTAATCCACCAGATAGCCATCAGTAAAATTACCGCGGCCATTCGAGTTACCAAGGGATTGCCAGGATCAAGATCTACGAATAACAGCACAAGAACGAAAACCAAGGGTCCTAGCCACAGGCCTATCTTGCTTCGCATGGGTATGCTTTCGACTTGTTGCGTAGTCGCGCTCATCGGGATTCCCTGTTTTTATTCTTAGTCTTGCAATCGATCCAATCTGTCATTAATTCAGAAAGCTTTCCAATGCCTGATACACACTAAGTTGTACCCGTTCACTGCATAAGATTCCAGAGTTTGAATTATTTCTGGCAGAATTGATAAAGGCATTAAAGGGCATGAATACGCAATACATGCGAGGAAATTGCCCCCAATACCTAGACGAGAAACCCCTAAAGTTGCTCTAGCATAGCCTCTGCAGAACTCACCTTGATCTCGCCGGGGGCCTCGATGCCAAGATAAGTCACCGTGCCGTCTTCGACGATCATGCCAAATCGCTGCGCCCGCTTACCCATGCCGAAGCCACTGGCGTCCAGCTCAAGACCAATTGCGGCGGTGAAATCAGCATTGCCGTCGGCAAGCATCATTATCTCTTCGGCATTCTGATTCTGACCCCAGGCACCCATGACGAACGCGTCATTCACGGCCATGCAGGCTATAGTGTCGGCGCCCTTAGCCTTCAGTGCGTCTGCATTGACTACGAAGCCAGGCAGATGCGTCAATGAACAGCCCGGCGTGAAGGCGCCAGGCACGGCAAAGAAGACCACCTTCTTGCCTGCAAATATCTCATCACTGCTTATGTCTGCGGGTCCCTCTGCCGTCATGTGCTTAAAATTTACCGATGGAACCTTGTCTCCGACTTGGATCGTCATGTCTAACTCCTACGTGGTTATATTTGATTCAGTGAACGGATAGTAGCAAATTCGATGGCACAAGCTAAGGCCTAAAAATAGCGATGTGATCCGCCCTATTTTGGGTTAGCATTCGAAGCCTTATTTTACCGTTAAGCAATTGAAGAACCTCCATGGACACCGCATTCTTTCTGGCTTCTAAAATTGTCTGGGCCCTCATTTCGCCAGATAGCCTTATCGTCATTCTGGGCGTGTCCGCCTGGATTGCTGTCCTGCTGAACTGGCAGAGAGTCTCGCGCGCTCTGCTCGCATCCTGCGCTCTACTGCTATTAGTCATAGGCTTCTTCCCCGTTGGTGAGTGGCTAATAGCGCCGCTGGAAAACCGCTTCACCAGCAATGCAGCCCTGCCCGGTGAGGTAGACGGTATCGTCGTTCTTGGAGGCGCCATCTCGCCTCGCCTATCCAATATCTGGCAGCAACCGGAGTTGGGTGGGGGTGCCGATCGACTCACCAACTTCCTCTATCTGGCGCGACTCTACCCCAATGCCCAACTGGTGTTTACCGGCGGCAGCGGTTCCGTTACCGAGCAGGAGTTTAAGGAGGCTGAGATGGCTCGCATCCTGTTCGATCAGCTGGGCCTGGCCGAGCGCGCCATCGTCTTCGAGAGCGAGTCACGCAATACTTCAGAGAATGCCAGAAACAGCAGAGAACTGGTCTCGCCTGAAGATGACGAGAACTGGCTGCTGATTACCTCCGCCTTTCATATGCCTAGATCGATTGGGGTATTCTGTCAGGAGGGTTGGTCGGCGCAGGCCTATCCGGTCGATCACTACTCGCAGAAGGGACATCTGCTACGAATCAATTTCTCTTTCGGCGAAAATCTCTCGGTACTTGGAACTGCCGTCAGAGAATGGGTAGGCTTGACTGCTTACCGCCTCAGCGGCAGAACCGACCGATTCCTGCCCGGCGAGAGGAACAACTGCGCTGTGACAGGCATCGAGTAGATCAATCCCTCGATGCCGGAAATATCCTGATAGAGCCGATTAGAGTCAGGAACCCTAGTTCAGGAGGCCGCGCAGCCTGCCGCCCAAGTCTTCTACCGCCTCTTCGACGCGCTGCGCCCCGTCTTCTATTCGCTCTTCAACAGACTCTTTTAACAGGTCCAGGCTGGGCAGATCGGCATTCAGAATCGAGCGGCTTAACTCTGCAAGCACAACACGCACCGCATTCACCGCACTGGTCGACCCACCTTCGCCGCCGATATCACGTATCTCGATATCTGCCAGGGCAACCGGTGCCGTCACAATCGCAGCAACAAGGTTGAGCTGTGAATCCAGGATGCGCAGTTCGTGAATGATAATCTGCTGACCCGCCTCGTCCGACTCTGCCGAACTGCTTGAAGCAGCCCCACTCTCAGGAAGATTGGCGAGCAAGGCGCGTATATTATCGGTGGTAATCTTGGTCTCATAGGTGATCGTTGGCTGCACGATGGTGATCGAATCTACCTCCAGAACATCGCTGAATACCGAGCCTACATTGATGCTCACAGCGACCGAGTCTAGCTCGAAGGCATATTGTGAATTGTAGCCCTCCGGGTTTTCGACACGCAGCCCGGAGATATTCCCCTGCCCGTTAAGCGGTGATACCGACGCACCCTCTACGGTAACTGCCGTTCCCAACACACTGGAGCCTACGACTTCAATGCCGCTCTTCACCAGAGAATCGAAATAGAAGTACACTCCACCACCCAGCTACAGCAGGAGGAATACTACGGAGATTAGAATTTTTTGATCATTATTGCCCCTGCCTCTCAGTAACTGAACAGTAACCGAATCGAATCAGCTATTGTTCTAAGTTGTCAGCAATGCGTTGACGTAACTAGCTATCGAATGGTGCCGGACTGCCTATGACGGTTTCGATCCAGTCTATATGCACAGCGATACTTTCGTAAACTGCAATAGCCCCGTATTTCCCCTGAGTTTCCTCCGAAAAATCCTCTCCCTCTATCTCACCCACCGTGATCCCGACGAGGAAGAGACCATTTCCGCTGTCGAACAGTGCCGGCCCCCCGCTATCGCCCAAGCCCGGCACTCCCTCCAGGGGCAAAGCCAGGCTGGCAGAATCCCTGGGGTCATCAAACTCAATACGAAATCGCCGATTCACATCGGTGACGCGATTCATAGCGAGGCGGAGGCTGCCATCGTTATATTGCCGGCCTGTCGTCCCCAGACCAAAGTAACCCCAGCCTAGCAGGCTCACTGTCGAGCCGATCTCCAATTCCTGCAGACGTATTGGCATCACTCTCGGCGTTGCCGATGGCTCTTTAAATCGCAGTAGAGCGAGATCCACATCCGCCGCATCACTCATATCAAAATCCGGATGGATGATAACCGCATCTATCTCTCGGTCTTGCCCAGCAACGACTACGGCGAAGTCTCGGTCATTGGCTAATGTATTGCCAAGCAGCGTCTGCTCCACACAATGCGCCGCCGTCAACGCCCACTGCCGATGGATTACAGTTGCAGCGCAGACTTTTCGATTGCCCTGACGTTCCATGAAGAATACGGAGGGGTAACGGCTTGGCTGAACCTCATAGCTCGCAGGCCCTACATCGTGGCGAATAATTATTGCGGAACTGCTGGGGATCACCAGACTTAATAGCAGGCAATAAGCGAGAGACTTAGATTTTATCGAACGGGTCTTATTCATCTTGCTGTTCCGACTTGTCGGCGGCCTGCAGTCGCCGTCTTCTGAGTGGCCGCAGATTCGGTTGATAGCTTGATTTTTTAGTCATTCGAAATAGCTTGAGCATGCGATGCATTACGACGGCGATGGACAATACAGCGAAAGCCAGAATACAGGCTGCAAGCCATTGCTCATGTGTCCAGCCTGAGGTATTGATTAGATTAGACAGCATAGTCAGCGCCTCTAGTAAGCGATGTTACTCTGTTATCACTACCCCGCGGACTCACATTGTAAGCGCTCTCGCGGCTAGGACTCATTGGCAAGTTCTGAGACAAGTTGTTCGATGTTTTCGATACGCTCCCAGGGATCATCTATCTCCAACAGCTGCTGTCTCTTTTCATTTTCTATGGGAATAAGTTCTGCCAGACGCCAACCGAGGTCCCAAAGATTATCATAGTCGATGATCAGGTTCTGTTGCTCAACCAGGGGGTGACTCTCCAGGTTCTGCAATAGCTGCGCAAGAGCAGTGTAATCATCATCAATAGGAATAGGCTCTTTCCCGACGCTATCCTTCTCACTGAAAATGACTTTGGCCGTTAGTACATCGCTGGGCGTCTGCCAGCATTCCTCTATATTGAATTTGGCACTGCCCTCTACTGTAATACCAAGCAGCCCATTTGGCAGTTGATCCCAATCAATGATATTCGCATAGGTACCTGTGCGATGTATTGTCTGCGAAGTCCCCGCTGCGGCAGTTTCCAGCCCTCGCTTTAAAAGGCAGACGCCAAAGCCAGTCTGCGTGCGCATGCAGTGGGTTATCAGATCTATGTAGCGACGCTCGTATATCTGCAGGTCCAACCTGCCCCCTGGGAATAGAACCAATTGCAGCGGAAATAGAGGAATCTCTTGAAGGTCACTCATGAATTAGCTCAGTAGCTAGGAGCGCCGGCCGGGCTGTGATCCAGAGCGAGCAGTAATTTCTCATGGATACCATCAAAGCTGCCGTTACTCATCACAACAATATTATCACCCGCAATGGCATTCTCCTCCATGAAGGCAACTATCTCATCCGTAGTAGAAAACGCATATCCTGGCACCTTGCTATCGGCGACCAGGGCATTGAAATCCAGGCCGCTCTTCTCGGGCTTCTGCCAGATCACCATATCCGCCTTCTGACAAGCATCGACCAAATGTTGTTGATGAATACCCAGCTTCATCGTGTTGGAGCGAGGCTCGATGATGGCTATCAGGCGCGAGGCCCCCGGTTCGGATTTCAATTTCATATAGATGCCCTGCAGCGTAGTCGCGATTGCGGTAGGGTGATGGGCAAAGTCATCGTAAACTTTGACACCCTCCACTTCGCCACGCAGCTCCATGCGCCGCTTAACACCTTTGTATTGTCCAAGCCCCTCTATGGCTGTGCCAACATCTATTCCGACGTGATGAGCCGCCACTATCGCAGCCATGGCATTCTTCACATTGTGCACGCCAGTCACATCCCATTCGACTACTGAGCGACTTACTACGTCGCCCTTGGTGCCCTGGCCGTATTTGGTGATCTCGAACTCTGAGCCTTGTCCGTTGATAAGTTTAGCATTCCAGAACATGCCACCATTGGCCGCTAACTTCTTGCACACCTCTTCCGGCACAGCGATACCGAACTGCTGTCTACGGGTCCAACAACCCATTCTAAGAACCGCTTCGATAGAGGCATCACCATGGGGAACGACTAGCAAACCATTGCCCGGCACTGTGCGAACAAGGTGATGAAATTGCCTTTCGATGGCTTCCAGATTATCGAAGATGTCGGCGTGATCGAATTCGAGATTATTCAGGATGGCGGTTCTTGGCGCGTAGTGCACAAATTTAGAGCGCTTATCAAAGAAAGCACTGTCGTATTCGTCGGCTTCAACTACGAAGAAGGCCGAATCGCCGATATCTGCCGACCGCGGCAGGTTATTGGTTACACCACCGATGAGATAGCCTGGCTTCATACCGGCATACTCAAGTATCCAGGTTAGCATGGCGCTGGTACTGGTCTTGCCATGGGTGCCAGCAACACCCAACACCCACCTGTCATGGAGCACATACTGTGACAACCACTGTGGGCCCGACGTATAGTTCAGCCCCTCGTTCAATACGTGCTCAACTGCCGGGTTGCCGCGGGAAAGTGCATTGCCGATTATGACTAGATCGGGCTCGGGGTAGAGATGTTCCGGCCGAAATCCCTCCATAAGCTCTATACCCAATTCTTCCAATTGGGTGCTCATCGGTGGATAGACGTTGGCATCGCTACCACTGACACGATAGCCGAGCTGTTTGGCAAGGATGGCCAGGCTACCCATGAAGGTGCCACAGATACCTAGAATATGAACGTGCATTGCTTACTCGCGGGTTTGCGCTTGTTTATTTCCAGTGCTGTTTATAGCACAAAACTCCGGTAGCATAGGAGCACAAAGCCCATCTAGAATCGAATAATGCCAAACAAACCGCAGAATTTTTGGAAGTTTTCCCAGGAACTCTATGATCGCGAGGGAGTTGCTGCTGCCTGCCTAGCGTTGCAGGAAGAGTATCAGCTCGATGTGAACCTGCTTCTATTTTGCTACTGGCAAGGGACTAACTTCGGAGTAGTCGAGACCGAGCTCCTTCGGCAGGTCATAGACTTCTCTGCCGAATGGCGCCGCCATGTTGTGCAGCCGCTTAGAGACGCGCGTAACTGGATGAAGCTAAACGCGGATAATAACGAACAATTTCAACTAGTACGCGCGGGCATAAAAACCGAAGAGTTGGCAGCCGAGAAGTATCAGCAGGAGCGACTCGCGAGTATCGCCTCGAAATTTGGCAGCTCGGTACAGAGGAAATCGAAACGCAAGGACCTCAAGAAGGACATCGAGCAGAATATCGACAGACTACTGGAAGCACTTGGTATTACGCGGAACAGGCAGCTTGAAGATAGGATTAAGGCGATTAGCTCGGCGCTAGGCGAACAGGCCATCGCTAATCGGTGATGCCGCGTACATAAACGGCCACTAAATCTCGGAACGACAACTATGCGTAAAACTACGAATAGCTAAATTAAAGAGTGAGAAGTGGGCCTAATCTTAGAGCCACACTCCCCTGCATCTCAGCTAGTCCTCTGCCGTATCGGCATTGGAAGAGTCGGAAGATCTCGAAATAAAAACGCCGGAAACTGCAAAAGCTATCGCACCTGCCAGCCATAAGAAGCCATTTACAGTGGTACTCTCACCACCACTTGTGAATGCCATAATGGAGAGGACCAACCAGATTGTTGCAACAATCCAGCAGAGTGACTTTGAGTATCTGGAGAAGCCTGTACCTTGTGTAAGCATGTCATCCTCACAAAAGAAAAGTAGTGTAATTAAAGTAGGCTAACAGTGTTATCGACAGCCCTATCAGTCAAGCCTAGGAAGGCTAAATTGAGACACAATTTTGCAACCGAGCGACAAAATTTACCCGGACCTAGCCAAATTATTACCAGGCCAAGTACTGTCGCACACTGTCTGCAGAATTACCCAAAAAAGAGCATTCAGACCTAAGCCGCCGCCCTGGACCTCGATTGCTTCCACTTTCCGCTGGCAGCGCCTTTGTGGGCTGGTTTGCCAGCAGCTGCGCCGCCTTGCCGCCGGGGCCGACGCGAGCGCGAGGGGGCCTCGCTGCTCTTGCTGGCCGGAGCGGGGTTCGACAAAGCGAACTGATATTCTTCGCTTGAGCCTTTGGGAATCGAAAACTTTATCAAGCGTTCTATGTCCCGCAACTGCTTGCCCTCATCGCCGCTGACTAGAGAGATTGCTAGCCCGGTGGCTCCAGCTCTTCCAGTTCTGCCAATACGATGCACATAATCCTCGGGGACATGAGGAAGGTCGAAGTTAACAACTCTCGCGAGTTGCTCGATATCGATACCGCGGGCGGCGATATCAGTCGCTACCAAGACCTGCACGCCGCCTTGCTTAAAGTCATATAACGCTTTTGTTCGCTGCGCCTGAGACTTGTTGCCGTGAATTGCCGCGGCTTTAATATTTTCTTTATTGAGCCGCTTGGCCAGATTGTTTGCACCATGCTTTGTTCGACTAAACACCAATGTTTGATCGGTGCTCGCCGACATCATCTCGACCAAGAGATTCGGTTTATTGGCTTTCTCCACGTAATACACTTTCTGAGAGATCGCCTCAACGGTAGAGTTCCTGGGGGCCACGTCGATCTCAACAGGATCTCTGCAGATCGTCTTAGCCAAGGAGCGGATATCATCTGAGAATGTCGCAGAGAACATCAAATTCTGTCTGTTCTTTGGAAGCAGCGCGATTATCTTGCGTATGTCACGGATAAATCCCATGTCCAGCATTCGATCTGCCTCGTCGAGAATCAATACTTCAACATCGCGAAAGTCGATGCACTTCTGCTGGTATAGGTCTAATAATCGGCCAGGTGTGGCTACCAGAATATCGAGACCACGGTTGAGGGTCTTCTTTTGCGGATTGATATTTACGCCGCCAAAGACGACGCCATACCTAAGTTGTTCGTTGTTGCCATAGGTCTGGATGCTATCTTCGATCTGGGCCGCCAGCTCCCTTGTGGGCGTTAAGATAAGAGCACGAAAGCTATTTCTGTTGCGATTAGGTCGGCCGCCTAACAGCTGTAATAAGGGGAGCGTGAAACCTGCAGTCTTGCCGGTGCCGGTCTGGGCGGCAGCCATTACGTCTCTGCCCTTCAGGATTTCAGGAATCGCTTTTTCCTGAATAGATGTTGGTGTTGTGTAGCCGGTGTGCTGCACAGCTTGTAATAATGTGTCGGATAATCCGAGTGTGTTAAATGTCATTCAATTTCTCATTTAGTAAATTGCCGTAGCAATATTGCATGCGAAACACATACGCTCTGCCTACTCTACTTTTCAGTGGCAGTTAGTTGGTTTCTGTTTATTTGTATGTGAACTTAAAACTTCAAAAATAGTTCAGTTGCACGAGTGTGCATTCGATATCTAGCTCGTGGTTGCTCGAAATATTGAATCGAGCGACCAGAAGGGAGGTGGCGACTTTTGCTTCAGAACGGCCCTAATGGACTCACTGAATAAAAGTCTGCAGACTGCGATTTGACGCAGTAACGTGACCTTATCTAAGTATGATGCACCGTCTTGAAGAGGCTAGGCAGCGCAGTAGCGCTAAACAGCCGTATCTCGACGTGGCCATACCTTACCACAAATAGATGAAAAGTATCGTTTATTATTGATAGCTCGCAGGAGCACAAGCAAAAACGCCAGCCTAGTAGAGGAAGAAACCGCCATCAATTAGCAGGCTATCACCGGTGTGATAGCGACTGGCTTCGCTCATCAGATAGACCGCGATGCCCTCGAAATCGGATCGATCCCCCCAACGACGCAGGGGGATTCTTGGCAATATGGCATTGGCAAATTTCTCATTCGCATAATTGTCCTCGGTCATCGCGGTCTCAATATGCCCAGGCAGTATCGAGTTAGCTGTCACACCATAGCGGGCATACTCGACAGCCAAAGCCTGCATCATAGAGATTACAGCTCCCTTGCTAGCCGCATACGCCTCAACCCTTGCCATCCCCATCAGCGCCCCCAGAGATGATGTGCCGATCAGACGACCGCCGGGATCACCCGCTTCGGCACGCTGCCTCATATGTTTCGCTGCGCAGCGAAATGTGTAGAACAACCCATCGAGATTGACGTCCATCACATGACGCCAGTCTTCTGTTGAAAACTCTTCGAAGCGACCGGATTTGGCGACTCCCGAATTTGCGAAACAGCTGTCCACGCGCCCAAATATTTCCAGTGTCTGGGCAAATGAACGATCGACCTCAGCTTCTATAGAAACATCACATTCAATAGCATGCACCCTGGTACCGAATTCAAGCAACTGCTCAACTACAGTGGCATTCTTCTCGGTGTTGCGACCCCAGATACAGACATCGGCCCCCTGCTTCGCAACGCCTTCGGCGAAACCCAAGCCAATACCGCTATTACCGCCAGTGATAAGTGCCACCTTGCCGCTTAGATCGAACAGATTCTTACTCATTGCCTGCATTTCCCTGCGTTCCCTGCCAGCGCTTGACTATGCCGGGGTCTATATCGAAAAGATCCAGCACCCTGCCCACATGATGATCCACCAGATCATCGACAGACTGTGGCTTTATATAGTGTGCCGGCATCGGGGGTGCCAGGATTGCACCACTGCGGCTAGCCTGTAATAGCAGTTCGCAATGGCCCGTGTGAAGAGGTGTCTCCCTAGGCACGAGGACCAGGCGCCTACGCTCTTTCAGCATCACATCGGCGGCCCGCACTATCAGTGAGTCCGCATAGCAGTTAGCAACCGCCGAAAGCGTCTTAATGGAACAGGGAGCGATGATCATACCGTCTGATTTGAATGAACCACTAGCGATCGTGGCACCGATGTCTTTATTTGAGTGCACATGGTCTGCCATCGCCTGCACGGCTTTGGCGGAGAACTGCGTTTCAACCGCAATGTTTAACTTGGCCGAATCGGACAAGATCAAATGGGTCTCTATATTCGACTCTTGCTGCAAGACTTGTAGCAGTCGTATTCCATAAATAACGCCACTGGCTCCAGACATTCCAACTATTAATTGCACGAGGTTCACCTGTTCCGAATAAGGCTTCGAATGTTGCATCAATCTTCATGGGCTGGCAAGCAATTGAAGTAGTATCTCACAGCTTGTAAACTGCCCCTTCCTCGGACCCGACAACGGCCGACATTTACATCGACCCAACAAGCGAAGACACTCTATGAGCAAAGCCAATCTCTTCTATGCCCAATCCGGCGGCGTCACCTCCGTTATCAATGCAAGCGCCTGTGGGGTGATAGAAACCGCTAGAAAGCATAAGGATAAAATAGGCAAGGTCTACGCCGGCCTAAACGGCATCAAAGGTGCACTCAGCGAAGAGCTCATCGACACAAACAAAGAGTCCGCAAAGGCAATTGCCTCACTTCGCTCCACGCCAGCGGGCGCATTCGGCTCTTGCCGCTACAAGCTTAAATCCTATTCCGAGAATAAGAGAGAGTATGAGCGCCTGATGGAGGTGTTCGTGGCACACAATATTCGCTATTTCCTGTACAACGGCGGTGGTGATTCTCAGGACACTGCGAACAAGATCTCCCAGCTTAGTCTCGAGAAGGGCTATCCGATTACCTGCATCGGCGTACCCAAGACCGTGGATAATGACTTGCCGATTACTGATAATTGCCCTGGCTTTGGTTCCGTGGCGAAGTACGCTGCCGTATCCATACGCGAAGCAGGACTAGACGTGGCATCCATGTGCGACTCATCCACAAAGGTATTTGTCATGGAAGTTATGGGTCGCCATGCGGGCTGGATCGCTGGCGCCGCTGGACTGTCTTCCGAGCGAGAGGGTGATGCCCCGCATATTATTCTTTTCCCGGAAATCGCCTTCGACAAGGCGAAGTTCATGCGTAAGGTTAAATCCTGTGTAACGAAATACGGTTACTGCGCCATAGTCGTTTCCGAGGGCGCGCAGAACAAAGACGGTACTTTTCTGGCCGACGCTGGCGGAAAGGACGCTTTTGGCCATGTACAGCTGGGCGGTGTGGCCCCCTTCGTCGCCAAAATGATTAAGGACGAACTCGGCTACAAGTATCATTGGGCGGTAGCTGACTACCTGCAGCGCGCCGCGAGACATATCGCCTCTGCTACCGATGTGGAGCAAGCCTATGCCGTGGGTGAAGCTGCAGTTGAATTCGCCTTGGCTGGCAAGAATGCGGTCATGCCTACAATCGTCCGCGGCAAGGGCAAGAAATATACTTGGCGCATCGGTGAGGCTAAGCTATCCGATGTCGCTAACGTCGAAAAGATGATGCCAAGAAATTATATTAGCCGCGACGGTTTTCATATCACCGACGCCGCACGAGAGTATTTCTCACCGTTAATTCAGGGCGAGGACTACCCTGAGTACAAGAATGGCATCCCCCAATACGCCAGACTTAAGAGACAGCTGGAAAAGAAGAAGCTAAAAAAATGGAAGGCGAGCTAGACTAAAATTTCGGCCGTGACTCTAGGGAGCCAGGCGATCAACGCTCCAGCACCCATCTTCATTCAGAAGATAACGGAAGCGGTCGTGCAGGCGGTTCGCACCACCCTGCCAGAATTCTATCTCCCTCGGCACGACTCGATAGCCTCCCCAGAAATCCGGAAACGGAATCTCTCCATGGCCTATCTTCTGCTTAAGTGACTCGAATTGATTCATCAAAAAAGTGCGCGAAGTCAGAACGCTGCTCTGCTCTGACGCCAGGGCTGCCAGCTGGCTTTCCTTGGGCCGACTTATGAAATATTTTATCGACTCTGCCGTGCTAATCTTTGTCGCCTCGCCACAGATTTTTACCTGCCGTTCTGCTGTGTGCCAGGGAAAATGCAGACTAATCTTTGGGTTGGCAGTTAACTCATTCGACTTGCGACTGCCATAATTAGTGTAGAAAACGAAACCGGTCTTGTCGAAGTGTTTCAACAATACGATACGCTGGCTAGGCTGGCCATCGGCTGAGACCGTAGCAATCGTCATAGCCGTCGGGTCGGCCAATTCTAAATCGATAGCCTGCTGCATCCACGCTGAGAATTGATCAATAGGATCTTCGGCTAAGTCAGCGCGACTCAGGCCGCCCTGCAAATACTCGCGACGCAGTGATTCAAGATCCATATAAAAATCCAAGTAATAAGTTCAACCGCGAAGCGGAGAAAGATGATGTTGTTGCTATAAACAGAAACTGGCTCGACACAAGTTATCGAACAAAATCGCCGTATTCCCATACCTGCTGTCTGGGCGAACCGGTAGAGTAGTAATACGTTCCCTGCCCATGTTTCTCATTGGCAAAGAAGCCGCCAACGTATTTCTGCCCACCAGGCCAACGGTAGGTGCCCTGGCCCTGATAGTAATCGTCTACGAAATTACCCGAGTAATTTTCAATATTTTCTTTCATCCAGTATTCACTATGTTCGTTTTCACGCCAACGGTCCAGACCGAAGAAGTAGGACCCCTGCCCATTGCGCTTGTCATCCTTCCACTGACCGATATACAGCCTGCCCTTCCCATTCCAAAACGTACCGCGACCGGAGCGAATTCCCATGTCCCAATTGCCCACATAAATGGATTTCGCAGTAAAGGAAATAGGCACCTCTAGCCGGCCGCTGCCATGAAACTCGCCGTCTTTAAAGTTGCCATTATACTCACCCTTTCCCCATTCGGTGGAGAGCTCTAACCTACCTCTGCCATCGACGCAGTCGCCTCTTACACAGACTTCTGCCGTCACATCCACCAGAGGTTGTGCAAGGAGTACAATTGAGAACAGCGAGAAGAAGACAGCTGCGACACTTTGGTAAAGCGTGTATCGATTAATAGTCATAGGAATAGCCACTTGTTTCGGTTCAACTCTCAATGTAAGGATATGGCCGCAATTATAACCCTTAGCTAGCCCCACTCAAGTGGCATAGTCACTTCAAGCTACAGCACAGACAACTCGCGCTGTGAGGAGGCGCCCGCTAGGGGTAAACTGAGCTCATGAGCGCCCTCGACGATTTCCTGCAGCAAACAGACTACGGAGCCATAAGCTCTCGCGAGCGGCTAACGGGCGGCAGTATCAACACCGTAGAAAGGCTGCGCTTCGAAACGGGCTTAAGCCTGATTCTCAAACAACTCAAGCCAGCACCGGCAAACTTCTTTCAGGCCGAGGCAAGCGCTCTAGCAGCGCTGCGACAGGCACAGACCCTGCGGGTTCCGGTCGTCATTCATGATGCAAACGAATTCCTCCTGCTGGAAGACTTGGGAGACGCATCGCCCACGACCGTGTATTGGCAGAACCTGGGGGAAGGCCTTGCCGAGCTGCACCAGGAAACCCATACGCAGTTTGGGTTTGAGGGTGATAATTTCTGTGGCGCATCACCGCAGCGCAACCCACGCCTGGATGACGGTTTCAAATTCTTTGCTAACTATCGATTACTCGGCCCAGCAAAAGCTGCTCATGAGCGAGGCATGCTAGAGGACAGGGACCGAGACGACTTGGAATTTATCGCAAACAGACTAGAAGCCTGGATTCCAAAACAGGACGCCGTACTCATTCATGGCGACCTTTGGTCGGGGAATATCCACTGCGATGGCAATGGCGAGCCCGCACTCATCGATCCAGCAAGTTATTGGGGTTGGGCCGAAGCAGAGCTGGCCATGACACGTTTGTTTGGCGGTTTTAGCAGCAAATTCTACGAAAGCTATGCCTCGAACTCGCCTATGGATGCTCACTGGCAGGAACGCGCGGCACTGTATAATCTATACCACCTTCTAAACCACCTGCTGCTGTTTGGTGGGGCATATTTGCCGCAGATTAGAGAGATAACAAGGCGCTATGCGGGCAAGCCTGGCCGCAGATAGTCACACGACTCTGCGCAAGACATTCAGCGGGCTAGTGCTCACAACCTCACGGGTAGAGTTCATTCCCAAGCCAGCAATCAGCACCATGCCAAGTAGCGGCCCGGCTATCCATACCCAGTAGTGCAGATTAAATTCCTGCTCGAAGACCTGCTCCTGCAGATAGTACAGACTCGCCTCGGCACCTACAGTGGCAATAATCCCGGCCAGCGCGCCGATACTGGCAAATTCGATTAGCAGACTGCTGAGAATCAACCTCTTGCCCGCACCGAGGGTACGCAAAATAGCGTTCTCATGAAAGCGTTCATCCAGCGTTGCGTTTACGCATGCCAGCAAGACTAGCGCACCACATACGAGCACAAGCACCGAGATCAATTCGATCGCCGATGTGACCTGAGCAATAATATTTTGTACCTGCTCGATTAACGCGTCTATTTCTATAACAACCATCGTAGGGAAAAGGCGTACTAAATCATTGAGCAATATCTTCTGATCGCTTTCCATAAGAGCGGTAGATATGAAGGTCGCCCCAAGATGATCGATAGTACCCGGCGAAAAAATTATAAAAAAGTTTGGCTGCATATTGTCCCAGCGCACGCTGCGAAAACTGCTCACCTCGGCAAACACGGTCTGCTGATTGATTTCGAATTCGACTCTATCCCCAATCTCGATATCCAGCCAGCCCGCATAATCATCTTCGATAGAGACATAGCCGGGAGCAGCACCTTCTCCCCACCAGTCACCATTGGTTATAAGGTTGTCGCGAGGTAGTTCGTCGGCCCAGGTAACCTGACGACGACCTAAGCGTCCTCGCACCTGTCCCTGCTCCGCGTCGGCCTCTCCCTCTTCGGTACTGGCATTGGCGGTGGTGGAGTCGAGTTCGCTTCGCGCCTGATCGTAGAGACTGCCCCCCTCTTCGTTAGATTGCGCATCCTCGGTAATACTGCTGCGCTCATCGTCAGCGCCTAGCTCGTCCTCCGGCTCGGGGATCTCGCCATTCACAGAGATCACCCTGGCACTAATCAGCGGATAGAACGCATTGCTCTGGACATCGTTCTCTGAAAAGAAAGTTTCTATACCGTCGATCTGAGATTGAGTGATATTCATCATAAAATGATTCGGCGTGTTCTCTGGTAGCTGACTCTGCCAATCATCGATCAGATCTGTACGTAACAGGGTGAGAATAAGCAATGACATGATCGTCACGGAAAAAACCATCACCTGCAGCACATTCTGCTTACGTCTTCGGCGTGCGGCGGTCATCGCCAGCTTCCACGCACTACCCGCTTTCATGCCTACCGAACTACTGGACCGAAGTAGAAAATAAGAGAGCACCGAGAGAAATAGGGCAATGGCGGCCACGGAACTAACCAAAACTGTCGTCAGGATAAAATCCTGGCTATACCAGTACACGAGGAAAATCGTGCCTAGAATGCCGAAGGCGTAGGGCACATTGGCACCAAATTTCTGTTGATCGAGGTCTTTACGCAGCACTCGCAGTGGCGAAGTCGCACGCAGAGCCAAAAGCGGAGGCAGGGCGAAGGAAAGCAAACATATGACAGCTGTTAGAGAACCGATCACGAAAGGCTGATATCCAGCAGCGGGAAGATCCACCGTAATGACGGCCTCCAGGAGGCGCAGTATTACGTGATGAACCAACCAGCCAAGCAGGCAGCCAAACACAATCGAAACAAATACCAGCACAGACTGTATCGCCAGATAGATAACCCCTATCTCATTCGAGGTGCAGCCAAATGTCTTAAGTATGGCTACGTAGTCGTAGTGTCGCTCGCTGTAGCGTTTCGCAGTTAATGCGATAGCGACTCCGGCAAGCAGTACTGCAAACAACGAGCCCAACAAAAGAAAACTCTCCGCCTTGTTGAGCGCATCACTAATCTCTTCGCTTTCATCGCGAACGTCTCTAATTCTGTATTCGCCTTCGTATTGTTCAGCGATCCATTCACTAAACGAATCCAGGGTCTCTAACTCTTCTCCCGCAAAAAGATAACGATAGCTGACGCGACTGCCTAGCTGCACGACATTGGTTTGCTCCACATCCGCCATGTTTAACATGAGCCGTGGACCGGCATTATCCATCATGCCGCCTTGCTGTCGATCTGGCTCCGCAATGATGATCTTGCTCACGGTGAGTTCTGCCTCACCGACGAACACCGAGTCGCCTACGTCTATCCCCAGAGCAGGCAGGGCTCTGGATTCTAGCCAAACTTCTCCGGGGGGCGGCCCACTGACAATAGGCGCTCCACGAATGAATGGTTGATCGGCTATGATCACTTCACCACGCAAGGGGTAGGCGTCGCTTACCGCCTTCGCTGCGACTAGCATATTGCCAGTGTCGGAAAATGCCATGGAGGTAAAGGAAAGGGTACGCGCGGTGCGCAGCCCAAGAGACTCGGCCTCTAGCAAAATCTCTTGCGGTGGTTGCCGCCCGCTACCCAACACCCTGTCTGCCGCTAGCATATTGGCAGATTCGAGCAGTAGCGCCTTTTCCAGTCGGTCGGTGAACAGAGCGATACCAGTTACCGAAGTAACCGCCATGACCAGGGCGATAAATAGCAGCCGAATCTCTCCACCCTGCCAGTCCCGCCATAACAGGCGCAGCGCCAGTGAGAAGAGAGTTGAGAACGACTTATTACTGCTCAGGGAACTTACCGCGTCAGACACTCGCTACTTCTCCTTGCCTGGCGCTGGTTTCTTTATCGCTCACCACTTCGCCGGCCACCAGCCTGACGATGCGATCACACTTCTGCGCGAGTCGCTCATCATGTGTTACCAGCACCAGCGTCGTAGAGAATTCACGGTTCAGGTCGAATAGCAGTTCTACAATCTTTGCGCCTGTCGCCGTGTCGAGATTGCCCGTAGGTTCATCGGCGAACAGGATACGCGCCTCGGTAGCAAACGCTCTGGCGATAGCCACTCGCTGCTGCTCACCACCTGAGAGCTGATTCGGGTAATGATGGCCACGTTCTTCCAGGCCCACCCTTGCCAGCAGATTCTTTGCCTTCTCACTTGCAGCCGAATCGCCCTTTAACTCGATGGGCAACATCACATTTTCCAACGCTGTCAAACTGGGCAACAACTGAAATGATTGAAAGACGAACCCGACCAACTTGCCTCGCAATATGGCACGCTGCTCCTCATCCATCGCATTGAGACTATTACCGTCCAATACAACATCGCCGGATGTAGCCTTATCCAGCCCCGCCATCAAACCCAATAGTGTCGACTTACCCGAACCGGAGGCACCGACGATAGCAACCGCCTGCCCTTCATCAATATTTAGACTGACGGAATCCAGGATGGTCAGCAGACCCTCGCTGGTATCAACGCTCTTAGTTAGGTTTTCAATACGAATCATTTAGTTAGGGTCTCTTACAGCAACTACGGATGTAGTGATTATAGTCTAATTTGCTTGGCCAGTATGGATTGCATTAGGCAATCGTCTCTATAGAATACAGTCTTAACCGAATCACACACATTTTGTACGTCGGTGAGACAATACTGGTTTACCATATTATTCCACTACATATGCTTTTGATGCGATGAGACCCCTTTTAATTCGACTATGCGTTTTTTGCCTGAGCTGTGCGTTCAATGCCAGCAGCTGGGCAGCTGAAGACGGGATAAGCCTCCTGATCTATGGAGATAGCCTCAGCGCGTCCTATGGCATCGAGGAAGATCAAGGCTGGGTCAATCTTTTACAGACTAGGCTCAACGAGGAACAACTAGCGGTAGAGGTCATCAACGGCAGTGTAAGTGGTGAAACCACAACCGGCGGTCTCGCCAGGCTGCCGGCGATGCTGGACAGTTACGAGCCAGATATAATGATCTTGGAGCTAGGCGGCAACGATGGCCTGCGCGGCTTGCCTGTGAATCTTATGCGAGCGAACCTGGTCGAGATGATAGAACTGGCTCAAGCTGCCGGCGCACAGGTGATTCTCACCGGCATTCAGATTCCGCCAAACTATGGTCCTCGCTACACCCTGCCCTTCTTCAACACCTATGCAGACCTGGCCAAGAAGAAATCACTTCCTCTGGTGCCGTTTCTCATAGAGGGAATTCCACAGCAACCAGAACTCATGCAGAACGACGGCATTCACCCTCGCGCCGAGGCTCAATTCATGATCCTCGACAATGTCTGGCCCATACTAAAGCCGCAGCTTGATCGCTTACTGTAAAACGTAAGAGTAGCAATTTGAAATTGAGTAGTGCGAGATAGCACGGAGTAAGGCGAAGCCTAAGAATGCTCTCTAGAAGGAGAGTTGAATATTGTCGACACTATCCAGTTCGAAGCCCTTACCTTCGTACCAGCGACGCAGCCCGACAGAGTCGCCCTTGGCCTCACCATAGATAGAAACAACACGCTCATCTTTACAGAAATCAATAACCTGATCCAAAAGAGCAGACCCAATTCCCTTGTTGCGGTAGTTCTGGCTAACCTCAATGATTTTGAGACAGTAG
This sequence comes from uncultured Pseudomonadales bacterium, assembly GCA_905478195.1. GTDB lineage: Bacteria > Pseudomonadota > Gammaproteobacteria > Pseudomonadales > Pseudohongiellaceae > UBA9145. The sequence continues at coordinate 20,711 of CAJQHM010000125.1, read as the reverse complement.
CTAACGCCGGGTGCATCGCTCACGTCACTGCGAGGAAGTGGCCTTCGATAGTTGTTCGTAGTAAGGGAACTCAACTGGGCGAAGCCTATAGCATTGCCCCCACTGTAAACATGGAAAAACAGACTAGATGCCAGACCATTAGGCTTGGTTACTTTGACGTCTGGCATGCCACACTGTAATTCCTGAAACATCTTTATCGATCCAATCGAAACGCAAACTCTTCGGCGTACCAAGTTAAGTTAACTCTAGTTAAGCGACCAACAATCGAACTGGTCTATGCTTGCTAATCAGGAACACCTCCCTGCAATATTTCATTCTCATACAGAACACTGATTGACACGCACTTCAACGAGAAAACTGTGAAGGACGTCACACAATTAAAGGCGGTTAATTGGGGGCTTTCTGCCGTGCTAGCTCATGTGCAACGTCACAGTAACTGCGAGCAACCTATTTGTTAGATTTGCTAGCGCGCTGCGTATTTTTCATACGAAATAGCATGACGGCCGAGGCAATATTACACAAGGCAATTACTAATAAGGCAAGATCGTAATTACCCACCAGATCATAATAGTAGGCGACCAACACAGGGCCCAAGGCGGACATGCCGAAGGTAAATGGCATCGCGGTAGATCTTACCGAACCGAGATAGCGGCGCCCGAAGAAGGTAGCCCAAATGACTTCCTGCAACGGCAACAGTCCGCCCCACCCTATTCCCATCATAAAAAAACCCGCATAGACCAAGAGATCTATCCGATTCGCAACGCTGAGAACAATGACCATCACCGCGCTGCCAGTAACTGCCGCTCCTAAGGCGGCAAGCTTCCTTGGGCTATATCTATCGATAAGAATGCCCCAGAAGGGCTTGCTCAGGAAAGCGGGCAGAGAAGCCAGGGAAATCATTGAAGAGGCTATCAGCCTGGAATAGCCGGCATCGGTCATCAGCGGAATAGTCTGAATCAGCATAACCGTTATAGAAATTTGGAATAGACCGAAGGCTAATACCAGGAAATAGAAACTGGAGGTGCGCATTGCCTGCGCCCGTGTCATGGAATTTTCAAAATCGGCTTTCGCTGCCTCACCGTGGCCCTCTGCCATCTGCAGTTCAGATTTCCCATCTGGATGCAGGTCATGATCTTCCGGTCTGCGGCGCACGATTAGTGCCATGGGTAGCGTGATCAAGCCTGCAACAATCCCCAATAACCTCCAGGAGTAGCGCCAGCCAAATTCATCCACCAACCATGTCGACAGCATCGGCAGTATGATGCCCGACAGGGAAATGCCCATTCCGGCCACTGCCACCGCTCTGCCGCGGCGCTCTACAAACCATTTTCCCAGAGTGACATTTACAACCAGGTTCCCGATCAAGGCCGCGCCAGCGGTAAGCATCAGTCCATTCAATAACAGCCACTGACCCAGAGTGGTTATGCTTCCGAGACTATAAGTAGCACTGGCAAGAATGAGCGCCCCCGCAATAATAAAGCGGCGCCCACCATAGCGATCTATATAAGAACCAATGACAAATCCGGTGCTAGCAAGAACTACCTGACCTATGGACCTGGAAAGACTAAATTCGGCGCGCGTCCAGCCAAACTCCTCCGTCATGGGAATGAGGAAGGAACCTACTACATAGTTAGTCATGCCTACGGCAACGAATTGCGTGATGAACCCCGCAAATACGATCCAGTAACCATAATAGAAACGATCATGGGGTCGAATCTCGTTCAATCTTATTCCAGTTCTTAAATGCGGAAGGAAATCATGAGGATCACTGCACGGCAACCTCAAGGGAGTTCACAGTTTAATCGATGATGTCTTTATAGTACATATAAAGCCTGCGTATTCAGGCCATAACCATATGAATTACACCTGACTCTATTTCCTCAAAGATTGATACAATCTTTATAGCATGACGGGGAAGAGTGACTGGCTGGACCGAGGAACACATTGAGAAAGCAAGCACACCGCCGCTCACTCGTAGTGATTACGGCGCGCCGTCTCCGACTGGGTAACACGGCCGCTACGAATTCTCTGACCTCTATTACCTTTATTATCTCTTTCGCCTCTATCGCCTCTTGCAGATTGACGCGCGGTGACAGGAGATCGATTCTGTCTAGCCTGGCCTTCGAGATCGCGCCTCTCTCTGTTCTGCCGCCCCTGCCTTTCCAGAACCGGGCTGCTATGATCGAACTTGGGCGCCCCGCGAGACCCCTGATTGAGCCTGCTTGGCTCATCTACTCCCCGGTCTTGACGGCCACCCCTGCCTCCCTGCCGATTGGGTTCAAGTGCACTATTACCGCGGAAAACCGGCGGCACCGCGCGCTCTCTGCGAGGCACTATGAGGCCTCTAGCACGAGAATCATTGCGACCGTAACTGTAATTACGCGAGCATATAATGACCCTGCCTGAACGCACATTGCCATAGTCAAATCCATTGCCCCGCGGTCCCAGCCCAGCATAGTAGAACTCATCGCTAAGATTGCCAAAGAGGTTGCTTAACAGAGTTATTTCTCGATACAGCTGCGGCACATGATCGCGCCTATCTGCTCTGAAAAAAGCCTGCTCTAGCTTTTCATAGCCGCGCCTCACGTCTTTGAATTGCGAGCGAACCCGAGAGTTGCTGCGATTCCTGCGCAGCGTATCCACTAGCTGCGAGGCTTCCCTGCTAAGCATCAGCGCACGTTGACGCACGGAACCATAGTTGCGCGTATAGCGAAGGTCGACAGCAAGCTGGCGGCTAATTAGCTCAATCTGACTCGCCGGGCGTGAGAGTTCGAAATGTGTCGCAAAGACGGTGCCGGGCATCAATAGAACCAGCGCCACCAGGATGCCGATGCAACGGGGAATACTTAGTAGTTTTAGTTGTCTGCTCGTCATACTTCTAGTCATGATGGCTACTCCCAAGTGAGTGAACTCTATCTTGAACTAGCAGTATAGGCGCGGGGGCTGAACCCTAACTTAATACTGGGGATCTTAGGCTGCGCCTTGCTCTATCCTTACTCTATCCCTTCGCCATCTACGATGGCCAGATACCGAGAAATCACCTCGGCAACGCCCAGTTGTAGAGACTCCACTACCAATGCATGACCGATGGACACTTCCAGAATATTCGGAATCTCCAGAAACTTAGACAAATTCTGAAGGTCCAGATCGTGCCCCGCGTTGAGACCTATACCTAATTGTCCTGTTCTTTGCGCCGTTAGTCGATAACGCTCAAGGACAGCATCTTGCTCAGGCCTTGCAAAATTACTCGCATAGTCCTCTGTATAAAGCTCGATTCGATCTGCTCCAACACTGGGCACCTGCTCCAGCATTTCCAGATCCGGGTCGAGAAAGAGGCTGCTACGAATATTTTTCTCTCGCAGATCGCCTAGCACCCCGAGCAAGGTCGCTCTATTTTCGACAACATTCCAGCCATGATCCGAGGTGAGCTGATCGGGCGAATCAGGCACCAAGGTGCATTGATCCGGGCACACCTGCAGCACCATCTTGATAAAATCTGCAGACGGATAGCCTTCTATATTAAATTCCACCTGCGGTTTGTCTTTTAGCATTTCGCTAAGCTCATAGACATCCCGGCGTGTAACATGACGCTCGTCGGGTCTCGGGTGTACCGTAATACCCCTTACTCCCAGGTCGATTAGTTGCTCGCTGAATCCGAGCACAGAAGGAAAGTCCCTGCCGCGGGAATTTCGCAGTAAGGCGATCTTGTTTACATTGACACTGAGTACTGTCACATCATTTCCTTTAGTAAATTTTCATGCCGCTATTCATTAAGCCAGCAGGAAGTTCATCAATAGTTTCTGTAGTGCCTGAGGCTGCTCCGCATGAAGCCAGTGTCCCGCCTCCAAGACGACCTTAACGGAGGCGTTGGGAAATAGCGCACTAATCGCCTCCTCATGTTCAGCCTGAATATAGTTAGATGCACCGCCCTTAACGAACAACACCGGCTTTTTGAAACTCTTCTCGCCCACTACTGCCGCTCGCAGCGCCGGGTAATTCTTCCTGATAGCATCCTTGTTGATCCGCCACTCGAACAAACCCTGTCCGTTGCGTATCAAGTTTGTCAGTATAAATTTGCGTATTGCCTCCTCTGGAATAAATCCCTTAAGAGTCACTTCAGCCTCTGTCCTGCTCTTCACTTCGTCAAGTTTAACTGCATCCATGGCCGCCAACACATTCATATGGTTGTCTGCACCCTCGGGATAAGCTACCGGCGCAATATCAACCACCACCAGTTTCTCAAGTAGATCGGGGTAACTTAAGGCAAGTTGCATAGCCACCTTGCCGCCCATGGAATGGCCAATGATAGAACATGAATCCAAACTCAGGCGCTCTACCAACTGACGCACATCTTCGGCCATGACTTGATAATCGAGTCGTTCAGAGTGCGGCGAATCACCGTGGTTACGCAGATCCACTCCATAGACAGAGAAGCTCTCAGCAAGCTGTTTGCTATGCCATCCCCAGTTACCAAGACTGCCGAACAGCCCATGCAAAATCAGCAGGGGCGGGCCCACTTCGGAATACTGTCGGTAATGTAGCTCCATCAAGCGGCGCCTAGGACAGGTCCTTCAACAACTCCAGCACATCATCGTGATGCGTCTTGGTCTTGAACTTGTCCATGATATGTACCAAGCGCCCGGTCTTATCGATAATGAAAGTGGTACGCACTATCCCCATGTACTCGCGGCCCATGAATTTCTTCAAGTCCCAGACCCCGTACTTGTCTGCAACCGAGTGATCTTCGTCTGCCAGCAGATCAAAATTGAGGCTCTCTTTCTCTTCAAACTTTGCCAATCTTTTTACCGGATCGGGGCTTATTCCCAGAGCTACCGCGCCTAGCTTTGCCAGCTGTTTCTTGGAATCGCGCAGGCCGCAGGCCTGTGCGGTGCAACCGGGCGTCATCGCCTTCGGATAGAAATACAGAACAACAGCAGACTTGCCCCTGAAGTCTTTCAAACTAACCTTCTCTTCAGCCTGGTTCAACAAAGTAAATACCGGCGCCATATTGCCTAGTTTCAAAGCGGTCATTGTGCTCTCTCTCAAAATTGCGGTGAATTTGGGGACTCAGGATAACTGACAGCTATTATACCTGCTGCGATTCTATTCACTAGCGCATAGATGCAGAGATAAAGAGACGCATACTGAGCTACCCCGATGCGGACGGAAGCCAAATTGGAATGGGTAGAGTTAGTTTTCTCCGGGGTACTATTGGGCTATGGGATCGAAACCTGAATCAATCGTGGTACTTACCGGAGCCGGCATCTCCGCCGAATCGGGTATACAGACATTCCGCGCCGCCGATGGCCTCTGGGAAAACCACCCAGTTGACGAGGTAGCCACCCCGGAAGGTTTCGAGCGTAATCCGCAACTGGTCTATGAGTTTTATAATCAGAGACGACGCAAGCTGCTCTCCGATGAAATCAGGCCCAATGCTGCACACAGTTATCTCGCCAAATTTGAGCACGAATTCGAGGGTGAGTTTCTCTTGGTCACACAGAACATCGACAATCTTCACGAACGCGCCGGGTCTGAGAATTTACTGCACATGCACTGCGAGCTCCTCAAGATGCGCTGCCTGAATTCTCAGCTTGTATTCGATATCAACGAGGACTTTGGCTTCGACACCCATTGTCGCTGCTGTCGCTCCCCTGGCAATTTAAGGCCACATATCGTTTGGTTTGGTGAAATGCCCTTTCATATGAACAAGATCAACCAGGCATTGGAGAGTTGTGATCTCTTCGTGGCGATAGGCACGTCCGGGAACGTCTATCCAGCCTCCGGCTTCTACCAGACCGCAAAGATTCGACGCGCCCGAACGGTAGAACTCAACCTCGAACGAACCGGTTCGGGGTTCGATGAACACATTACTGGCAAGGCCTCCGAGATAGTGCCAAGCTACTTCGACAGCTTGCTGACTAACTACTGACACAGGATTCCATTGCTCGCCTTCACGCGCGCATAGCAGAGGTACTTATGATTCGAAAATTCGCCATAGGAATAATTGGACTGATCGGCTTGATATTGGTCGTGTTCGAGGTCACTTTCCTGGCCACCATGCCAGAAGCACTGCCAGAGAACTCGAAAAGTGCAGAATGGCTAACACCGGGCCCGTATACTGTCGCCATTACAGAGACGGAATTCGTCGACGAGACGCGCGAGACAGCTGCGAACGGCGATGCACCGAGCCTGCCTAATAGAACTTTTCCAACCAGCATCTGGTACCCCGAGGACAGCGCCAATAACTACCCCCTGATTATTCATAGCCATGGCTTCGTATCGGAACGCACCGACTTGGGATATACCGCGGAGTTACTTGCGAGCTATGGCTATGTCGTAGTGGCCGCGAACTTTCCGCTTACAGCAGGCGGAATTGCAGGCGGGCCCAACGCCAACGATCTGGTGAATCAACCCACGGATGTCAGCTTCCTAATCGATTCCGTTCTGCAATTATCTGGCGAGGCCAAGCCCTTCGCCGGTGAAATTGATTCCTCGCGCATCGCCCTGATGGGTTATTCCTTGGGGGGCATTACAACCACCCTTGCCACCTATCATCCCAGACTTCGGGACGAAAGAGTAAAAGCAGCGGTTTCGATTGCGGGCCCCACCGCCGGACTCACCAGCGAGTTCTCCGATACTAGCGATGTCCCATTTATGATGATAGCCGGCACCTTGGACGCGCTTATCAACTTCGAACCCAACGCTGCAATAATTCCCTCTAGAGTGCGCAACAGCATACTGCTGAAAATCGAGGGCGGCACCCATCTAGGTTTTGGCTCCATCTCCGAGCCTTGGTTCAGACTTATGCGGCACCCCGATGGCTTGGGATGCACCGCGGTACTGTCGAATATGGATGAAGATCCGAGTGCGGCCTTCAGAACGCTGGGTGAAGAGTCCGATGGAATAGATATAGACTCTGCCGTTTTAACCGTTTGCGAGACGATGCCGACCGAGAAGGCACTGCACCCCGGGCGACAGCAGATGGTAACAGGCATTGCGACACTGTCTTTCTTCGAAATGGTTTTCAATGAAGACCCCGCGCGCCGCGCAGAGGCCTCCGAAATTTTAAGTAGATCCCTGCCCTCTGAAATGCCCGAGGCCAGCTATACCGAATCAGAAAAATAGGAGCAGCAATCGCACCCAGTAAAATTGCTTTATATTCGGAATCCGGGCAGCTGCGGTAGGAGAACGTATTAAGTGCCCGGGCCAGTACCCTGAAGCTCCTGTAGTCCTTTGGTGAATATCAAATTATTCTAGATAAGATGAAATAAAAATGCTGTCACCCAGTTCCTTATCTACTGAGTTGCCCTGTTTCTGCACAGGCAATTCTATTACCCTTCATGCCCTCGTCCCAACGGGGGCTTTTTTTGTTCCAAGCTACTGCATCTGACTTCCACGTAACAATGAACTGGGTCGGCGCCGAAGCTAGGACATCAATCTCTTCAGTTCCTCCGGAAAATAGGGTCGCTTTCCATCTCTCAATGAAACCGCGACTATCTTGGCTTCCAGCATCAACTCATTATCTGCAAGCCTCCTGATCTCCTGCTCGAATACCAGCTTCAACCGACCCAGGGGTTTGGCAGCAACACTCACGCTAAACCGATCGCCGGGGCGCAGCGCCTGCTTATAGTCTAGCTCCGCACGGATGACGACTATGATGACTGCCAGGGCCGTTAGCTCAGCGAAATCCAAGCCTCGACTATGCAGAAATTCGTGCCGGGCATGCTCCAGATAATTCTGATAGACCGCGTTGTTGACGATGCCCTGCAGATCACACTCATAATCTCGCACCTGAAATTCTGACCTAAATACAGTATCTGTCATGCCCCACCCCTCAATCGGCAAGCGTTTCCAACTACGCCGCCACAAGTCATTGTCGCCTAGGGTGTTCCTCTAAGCCCCCATCTAGTAAGAATATAGTAGCACCTGAGACGGGTAGAATCGGCCGATAGTGTTGGCCTGCTCGAATATTTCATGCAAGAATCCCTATCAAGGTGCGAGCTCTAGCGGCTTTCGCAAACTAAAAACCGAACCAAAACGAGGTTTACGATGAAATCTGCAAAATTCCTTGTGATAGCAGCACTCTCGGCTCTCACATTAAACTTTAGCCAATTCTCCCTAGCCGATCACCATGGCGGCGCAATGGCAAAAACCCTAGCCGACTGGGCACAAGGGGAGCACCGCAACGAAACTAACCGAGCGCGCAACCAGTTTCGCCACCCAGTAGAAACTCTGGAATTCTTTGGTTTGAGCGCAGATATGACCGTGATAGAAATTCTTCCTTCTACAGGCTGGTATACCGAGATCATGGCTCCCTATCTGCGCGACCATGGCAAATATTACGCGGCGCACTTCTCACCAAATGCATCAGCCTCCTATATGCCATCGATCCTGGGAGGGTTCGAAGAGAAGATCACGGCCAATCCAGACCTCTACGGCAAGATCACGGTGCGTCATCTAAACCCTCCACATGAAGTTGTGATCGCACCACCGGGCTCCGCCGATATGGCGCTTACCTTTCGCAACGTCCACAACTGGATTATGGCCGGGCAGGAGCATGAATTCTTCGCGTCGTTCTATGCCGCATTAAAACCCGGCGGAGTACTGGGGGTAGTAGAGCATCGAGCCAAAGCGGATGCCGGAATGGACGTCATGCGTACCTCCGGCTACGTCACCGAGGCCTATGTGAAAGAAGTTGCAGCAGCCGCTGGATTCGAATTTGTAGCCAGCACTGAGATTAATGCCAACGCGAAAGATCCTACAGTTCACCCGGAAGGTGTTTGGACTCTGGCTCCCAACTACCGATTGGGTGATGAAGACAGAGCCAAGTACGACGCTATCGGTGAAAGCGATCGCATGACTCTAAAATTCGTAAAGCCCCTGTAATTAACAAACCGAAACTAGTCGATGCCGATTCGTGATGAACGAATCGGCTTACACAATTTCAATTCATGGCAAATAACTCTCCTGTATGCGTCATCGTCGGCGCCGGTGACTACATCGGCGCCGCTATTGCGCGCAGGTTCGCCGCCGGCGGCTTCGTAGTCTGTCTTGGCAGGCGCAACGGCGATAAGAATAACGCTCTCGTAAAAGAAATTAGAGCCGCCGGAGGACAGGTCCATAGTTACTCTTTGGATGCGCGGGAGGAATCCCAGGTAATAGAACGCTTCGCCGCCATTGAGTATGACATAGGCCCAATTGAGATAGTCATCTCAAACACTGGTGGCAATGTGAAATTTCCCATCCTGGAAACGACGGAAAGAGTGTTTTACAAAGTCTGGAAGATGGCCTGCCTGACAGGATTCTTAAGCGGGCGCGAAGCGGCAAAATATATGCTTCCCCGAAAGAAGGGTTCTATCTTTTTCACTGGAGCCACCGCCAGCCTTCGTGGAAGCAGCGGATTCGCCGCATTCTCTAGCGCCAAATTTGGACTGCGCGCTCTGGCCCAGAGCCTAGCCCGCGAGCTCGGCCCTCAGAACATCCATGTTGCACACCTGGTCATCGATGCAGGCGTAGACACAGCCTTTGTTCGCGACCGAATAATTGAGCGCGGCGACAATCCAGACGATTTGCCCGCAGATACACTTATGGATCCGAAGTCTGTAGCTGAGTCTTATTGGATGCTCCATCATCAGAGCCGTGATGCATGGACTTTTGAGATGGACATCAGACCCTTCGCCGAAAAATTTTAGATCCCCGCACAGAGCAAACTCGAGAGACAAAACCACTATGACGAATAAAGTAGAGTTCCATTTCGATTTTGGCAGCCCTAATACCTATTACTGCCACCGAGTCATTCCTGAAATCGAACAGCGTACCGGCGCTTCCTTCGAGTATGTACCCACACTACTCGGCGGCGTTTTCAAGGCCACTAATAACAAATCTCCTATGGAAGCCTTCGCCGGCATCAAGAACAAGTCCGAATACAACGCTCTCGAGACCCAACGCTTTATCAAGAAACACAACCTTTCCAAATTCAAGTTCAACCCTAACTTTCCTGTCAACACCCTGCACATTATGCGCGGCGCTGTCTTCGCAATAGATAAAGGCATAGGCAGGGAATACATCGAAGCCATGTATCAGTGCATGTGGGAGAAAGGGCTTAACATGGCGGATGCCGAAGTCATCAAGGAAGCCTTAACAGCCGCCGAACTTCCCGCAGAGGAATTGCTGGCAGGAAGTGTAGAGCCAGAAGTTAAACAAAAATTGATAGCTAACACGGAAGCTTCGGTGAGCCGTGGAACTTTTGGTTCGCCCACGTTCTATGTAGGCGAGGAAATCTTCTTCGGAAAAGACAGATTGAGAGAAGTAGAAGAGGAGATAGTGGCTCAGTTAGCGCGATCGTAAATTCGAGTTAAATTAATCGCCGCACGAAACGAGCTTGGTTCTATCACCATCTCGACTCTTAACCGATTTCCACCCTCCTCAAGCGAATAAGTCTCAAGGGTAAAACCCCCATCACGCGGTCTGGCCTCAACCACTAGCGAAGCCCCATCCCAGTTTCCAAATGAAAAGTCGGCGCCGCCCTCGGCGTAGAAACTGTTGGCCGTGGTCGTGCGGCGGCGCCCATCGGTATGAAAGACACGCCTATAGTCATCGGCATAGGTAAATGTGAGCTCGGGTGTAGCGTATTCAATGCTCAGGATATCGTCATAGGAAATGCGATCGTAAAGCTCTTGCTCGGGTGGCCCGCCTCTATAGAAATCCTCATCCCGTTTGCTGAACCAGCGCCGCGCTACTTTTCCGCCGCCCTCTTTAATCGCCTCCTCTACCTGGTCGTCGCTATTGTCACTCAGCTCATCGTTGATTACCCACTCGCCGACTATGAGCTGACGAACATCTGTCTGCCCAACCCCTTCCTGGGGTCGTTGTGCGCTAGACAGACATGCAACAGACATCGCAGAGGCCAGAAATAGAATCTTCGCCGCGACACCGAAGCTGCGAATCTGATTGTTTACGTCATTCATCTCACTTCCTTAAGAAAGTTGATCAGTCGTCTTTATAGGTTCTTGTACCAGTGGGCTATCGCTTTACCAATCTCATGGGGAGAATCTTCCTGGATAAAATGACTCCCAGATACCGTCACTTCGGTCTGATTCGGCCACGAACGACAGAATTCACGCTGCGGCCCCGTCAGTATCGCACCTGGCTCGGCGTTTATGAATAATTTAGGCAGCTGCGCCGCACTAAGCCAGTCAGCATAGTCCTGCACGATGTCTACCACGTCTGCAGGCTCGCCATCGATCGGTATCTGCCTGGGCCAGGAAAGCGTTGGTCGCCGGTCTTCCCCCTTGTTTTGAAAGGGGCGCCGGTAGACTTCCATCTCTTCTGCACTCAGCTCGCGCATAATAGATCCCGGCAATACTCTCTCGATAAAAGTGTTCTTCTCTAACACCATCTCCTCGCCTGCCTCACTGCGAAAGCCCTGAAAGACGCCTCTGGCAGCCTCTGGCCATTCGGCCCAGGATACCGGTCGCACAATCCCTTCCATATAGGCTATACCCTTGACCACATCACGATGACGATTCGCCCAGTCAAAGCCTAATGCAGATCCCCAGTCGTGAATTACCCAGGTAACATTCTGCTCTACTCCCAGCACCTGCAACGCCCCATCAAGATATTCCCTGTGCTGCATAAAGGTATAGCTGTCTGCTCCCGCGCCGTCTAACTTGTCAGAATCGCCCATACCGATTAAGTCGATCGCAATACAGCGCCCCTGATCCGCAAGATGTGGCATAACATTACGCCATAGGTAGGACGACGTGGGGTTCCCGTGCTGAAATATGATCGGGTCGCCTTCTCCCATCTCGACATAGGCCATGGATTTACGTTTGACGGAAATCATCTGCTTATTAGGTTCCGCGGCACTTATCATTATATTCTCCATGGTTTAATGAAATCTGGTGGCTATTGACGCAGCTTAACCAGAATAAACCCCCATGCTCGGCAATTCAAATTTGACTCTCCCTGCCCGCACCCACAGCGAGTCTAACGGGCATTTGAACAAGCCCCTAATTATCGGCTATGCTCCAATTCCTTAACTAGCTAATATCGCAGCACTTAACAGGAGAGAAGCCGAATGACGATGCAAAAAACACCTCTATTGATGTCCAGAATACTAGGCAGGGGTGCGATCCTGGATCCGGATATCGAAGTCGTCACTATGCAGGCTAAGGGCACTCACCGTCAGACCCTTAAGCAGACTTGGGATAGAGCGAGCCAGCTAGCTCATGCCCTTAACAAGCATGGCATCGAAGTTGGCGACAGAGTTGGTAGCTTCATGTGGAATAACTATCGCCACCTGGAACTCTATCAGGCAGTGCCTTCTATGGGTGCTGTATTACACACACTCAACATCAGGCTCTCTCCCACCGACCTTGAGTACATCATCAACCACGCCAACGACAGGGTGATTTTTGCCGATGAAGACCTGCTACCCTTATTAGAGCCTCTGTGGGACAAAATTCCCTGCGTCGAACTACTGGTCATCTGCCGTCATGGCGAGGGTGGCGAGAGCTCATTCAAAAATCAGATCGATTACGAGGACTTCATTGCCGGACAGGAAACTACTTACGAGTGGCCAGACATCGATGAAAATTCACCTATGGGGCTATGTTATACCTCGGGCACAACCGGCAAGCCTAAAGGCGTCATGTACACAAACCGCTCAACCTATCTACACACCCTTGCCGAATGCCTAACAGATTCTATAGGGCTTTCCTCGCTGGACTCACTGCTCGGAATTGTGCCCATGTTTCATGCCATGGGCTGGGGGCTCCCCTTCTGCGCATCAATGCTTGGCTGCAAACAAGTAATGCCCCACCGCTTTATGGTGCCAGATGCATTTCTTGAATTGATGCATGAGGAAGAAGTTACTATCTCCGCGGGTGTTCCAACTATCTGGCAGGGAGTGAAGGCAGCCCTGGAAGCCGAGCCAGGCAAGTACGACTTAAGCAATCTAGCGCGCCTCACCTGCGGCGGCTCCGCTCCGCCGGTATCTATGATGCGCTGGTACTGGGACAGCCATCAGATAGAAATGATTCAAGGCTGGGGCATGACCGAGACCAATCCTCTAGGCACATTGTCCAGAAAAGTCGCCAAGCGGTCTCATATAAATATTTCTGAAGATCAGCAATTTGAAAACATCGCCAAGGCTGGCCTCGCCATGCCTGGTCTTGAGATCGAAATATTCGACGAAGAATGGAACCGCCTGCCTCACGATGGCGAAGCCGTCGGCGAACTCTGCATCCAAGGCCCATGGATCGCATCGGAATATTTCAATGATCCGCAACCGGATAAATTTCATGACGGCTGGCTGGTTACAGGCGATGTCGCCAAGATTGATCCCGAGCAATACATTCTCATTGCCGATCGATCCAAGGACCTTATCAAGTCGGGCGGCGAATGGATCTCATCTGTCGATCTGGAAAATCACATCGTAGGTATGGCTGATGTAGCCCAGGCCGCGGTGGTCGCGCAGCCCCATCCGAAGTGGGACGAGCGCCCCGTGGCGTTGGTTATCATGGCGGAAGGAAAGTCACTAGATAGAGATGCGATTCTCGAACACTGCGGCAAGATCTTCGCTAAGTGGCAACTACCCGATGATGTAATCGAGGCGGATACGATTCCACTCACCTCGACAGGAAAGATAGACAAGAAGACTATTCGAGCGCAGCTGGATGCCGATGGCTATCAGCTACCCGACCTGCGCTAGAAGCAGAGAATTACTGACCCGGATCGGTGGGCGCATAGTCGATACCTTCGCTATCTGCCCGCCGCGCTCCGGCCAAGATTCCCGGTAGCGCATAGTTCCCCTCATGGCAGGCGTACTCGAATACGCGCTCACCGTTTGCATTCATGGGCAACTCGCCACTCCAAGGCTGGCTGTAATTCTCTGGATCATCCACAGTGAACTGGTACAAGATTGTGTTATCGGCCGTGCGCGTAAATCGCTCGGTCACTTTCATCTGCATGGAACCATAGAAGCGATGTTCTAATGAGGAGCGCAGACTCTGCTGCGGATGGAAGTTTGTAGTTTCGACAACTAGCGTGTTGTCTTCGTAATAACCGATCGAATCTCCCAACCAGGGGTACAGTGGCGGATCTTGATGCTCTGCATTCATGCGCACGATGCGAGCATCGTGATTCATCTCTGCAAGCAACACCACATGAGACTCTGTCTGCACAATCTGTGTCAGATTGTTATACAGCACCGGTAATTTAGGTGGGCCACCGGAAGAACCAAAGCCCACTACACAACGCTCACCCAGGGGACGAACTTCCGGCCCATCGTAGGATTGCCTGCGCTGCATTGCGGCAGCAAAATTGGCCTTTCCCTGTTCGCTATAAGGCAGCTGGCCATCCGCAGGGTCTACAAGAACTGACGTCCTGATTTCGCCATTCACAACTGCGAGCCTCTCGCCCGGGTCCATCCAGAATGTATTGTAGCCGCCAACATTACGACCCGCCGAAGGAGCTTCACGATCTGGGTCACTAGGTAGATTGCTCGCCTCGTTACGCGCCTGCACTCTCGCCTCGATTAGAAGAGCCTCCTCTTGCGAAATAACCAGCTTCCCCTCGAATCTATCCGATCTTTCCAGATTCGTTTGCGTAGCTAATGACCAGGTACCCTGAAGGTCGGGCGCGCCGAACTCGGTGAGGGGTGTTATGTAGCCAGACTCAGCCGCGTAAGCTGTAGCGGGAACTATGATAAATGCCCCAAGGGCAAAGGCCGATGTGCTGACTGTGTGTCGAATAAACACTGAAAAAAGCATTGTGATATTTCTAAGGAAACTGTTTTGACCTGTCACTGCATTGCTCCTGCTTGGCGATTCTTGAGCCCTATAATCGCATACCGTTCTTAAAGTTACCCGATTATGCCATTACTGAATCGCTGGACTCTAACTTCCTGTGACTAACATGAACCAATCGTAGCCCCTACGCTCCAATAGCGAGCCCCTGACCCAACAGAAATAAGTTACTTAATTCTCTAATTGGTAAAATTTGTGAAGTCCATTCGGTGTATCCAACAATAAAACCTGCTATAACGGGGTAAATTCGTATCAAATTGTGTTCTTCGCACTGAATTGGTGCAAAAGCTGGCCGAAGTAAAGGATTGAAGCAGTCGCAATGTCGAACACCAAACAATTGACGGGTGCAGTTGTCTTTCTTGCCCTCATCGCCGTTATCGATAATTTCCTTGTAGTTGAATCGGACCCCAAACTTGAGAACATGGCATCCATCGATGCCGGTGTTTTTAAGATGGGCTCGGAAACCGGTCTAGCCGACGAGCGTCCGGTTCACGAAGTCAGCCTGGAGGCATTCTGGATTGACAAATTTGAGGTCAGCAACCGTGACTTCGCGAAGTTTATAGAGGCAACCGGCCATATAACCCAACCTGAGAAAGGAGAAGGTGGGTTGGTCTTCGCAAGTCCGAATGAAAGCCTGGCAATAAGCCTGAATCCCGAGAAGTGGTGGAATCTAATCGCCAGTGCAAATTGGCGACACCCAAATGGCAGCGACGGTGAACTCGCGCAAATCAACAACGAGAATCACCCCGTAGTTCAAGTCAGCTTTGACGAGGCTCTCGCCTACTGCAATTGGTTAGGCAAGGATCTTCCCACCGAAGCCCAATTCGAATTTGCAGCAAGAGGCGGCAGAGAGGGCGAGATCTATACTTGGGGAAGCCAACCCCTGCACCTAAGCGAAGCCGTAACCAATTTCTGGCAGGGTGCAGAAAATGACGAGATTGCGAATGAAGGATACACGGGCACCGCCCCGGTGGGTAGCTATCCGCCGAATGCTCATCAGCTTTATGATATTAGCGGCAACGTCTGGGAGTGGGAATCTGACTGGTACCATCCAAACTACTACGCGATAAGCGAACGGGAAGACCCTCGCGGTATCGAGCCAGACAAAATCGTCGAGGGGAATTCTGCAGCACCCGCTATGCGCAGCATACGTGGCGGCTCATTTCTCTGCAGCGATGAACACTGCAGCGGCTTCAGGGTAAGCGCGAGAATGCCCGTTGCGCCGACCTCCAGCAGCAACCACACCGGCTTTCGCTGTGTGAAGAACAGCAAAAATAGTAAGTACTAACTTACCTAAAAAGCCCCTTTAAACCTGAATCTTATCAATTGCTAGATTTCTCTAGCAATCAATAACTTCATGATTTCATTGCTGCCGCCGTAGATCTTCTGTATCCGGCTATCCGCATACATCTTGGCGATCGGGTATTCCATCATAAACCCGTAGCCACCGAAGAACTGCAAGCACTCGTCCACGATTTCACACTGTTTCTGGGTGGTCCACCACTTCGCCATGGCGGCTGTCGCCTCATCCAGTTTGCCATCGGCAAGCTTCATCGCGCAGTCGTCAACGAATACTCTAGCCAGGCGCGCCTCGGTATAACGCTCTGCCAATCGAAACTGCGTGTTCTGAAAATCGAGAATGCGCTTGCCAAAAGCCTTGCGCTCTTTAACATACTCACTAGTGATCTTTAGCGCCTTCTCAATTGCCGCGCAGGCCCCGGCTGCAATGATCAATCGCTCCTGGGGCAACTGTTGCATCAGTTGTACAAAGCCTTTTCCTTCGGAGGGACCTAACAGATTTTCCTTGGGCACTCTAACATCATCGAAAAATATCTCAGCAGTATCTTGCGCTTTCATGCCGAGCTTCTCCAGGTTTCTACCCCGGCTAAAACCACCCTCACCTTCTACAAGTTCGGTTTCCACTATGATCAGTGAGATACCCTTGCCACCCTCGGAAGGATCAGTCTTCGTTACGACGCAAATGAGGTTAGCCGTCATGCCATTGGTGAGAAATGTCTTCTGTCCGTTTAGAACATAGTTATCGCCATCCGCCAGGGCGGTTGTAGCGACCGCCTGCAGATCGGACCCCGTTCCAGGCTCGCTCATCGCAATGGCGGAAACGATGTCACCGCTCGCCATCCTCGGCAACCATTTCTTCTTCTGTTCTTCGCTGCCGTAGGCGTTAATGTAGTGCGCAACTATTCCCGAATGAACACCATTACCGAAGCCGGTGATATTGGCGTAGCTCAACTCTTCTACCAACACCATCTCGTGTTTGAAGTTGCCGCCACCACCACCATATTCTTCGGGTATGGAGGCACAGAGTAATCCAGCCTGCCCGGCTACTCGCCATGCATCCCTGTCGACAAAACCCTGCTTCTCCCACTTGTCCATGTTAGGCACAAACTCTTTCTGCAGAAATTTCGCCACAGCGTCGCGCATAATATGCAACTCTTCATCCATCCATGGAGAATCGTAATTATCAATCATGATTTTTTTCTCTCAGCCCGTAACCGAATTCATACGTTCGATAATCATCGCGTTGGCGGTACCACCACCTTCACAGATAGCGATCAAACCATAACGTTTCTCGCGGCGCTCAAGCTCATGCACCAGCGTAGTCATAAGCTTCGCACCGGTTCCACCGAGTGGGTGACCTAAAGCCTGCGCGCCGCCATTCACATTCAATTTTTCGAGGTCGGCACCTATCGCCTTAGCCCAAGCTAGCGGAACAGACCCGAATGCCTCGTTGACTTCATAGAGGTCGATATCATCGATGCTCAGCCCAGCCTTCTCCAACACCTTCTGCGTAGCCGGGATCGGGCCTTCCAGCATGATCACTGGGTCAGATCCGACCACCGCCAACGAATGAATCTTTGCCCGTACCGGCAGATCATATTTCGCAACCGCCTTCTCATTGGCGATCATGACGGCCGCCGCACCATCACTGATCTGACTCGCCGTACCTGCCGTGATAACTCCACCTTCGCGCAGGGTGTTCAGGGACTGCATGCCCTCTAGCGTGGCTCCGGCGCGAATCCCCTCATCTACCGAGTGCACGTCTGCTGAGCCATCTTCTAACTTAATATTCAGAGGAACGATCTCTTGCTTGAAATATCCCTTCTCGGTTGCCGACGCTGCGCGCTGATGACTGAGCAGTCCGAAGGCATCCAGATCCGCTCGGGAAATCTCGTATTTCTCAGCAAGGAGTTCGGCACCATCGAACTGGCTAAACTGGATTCCTGGGTATTGCAGCTCTAAACGCTCCCCCTTGGGAACACCGCGCCCGTTGGCCAGGCCATCGCGTATATTGGAACCGATCTCAACGGTGCTCATGGCTTCCACGCCGCCGGAAATAATCACATCCTGAGTGCCCGACATTACTGCCTGCGCGCCAAATTGAATCGCCTGTAGCGAAGAACCGCACTGGCGATCTACGGTCGTTCCAGGCACAGCAAGATCCAACTTCGATGACATCGATACGTTGCGCCCGAGGTTGCTTGCCTGAGAACCGATCTGCATCACCACACCGAATATCACATCATCTACTGCGTCGTTTGGAATTCCCGTTCTATCCAGCAACTCATCAACAACGATTGCACCCATATCTACCGGGTGAAGATTGCTCAACCTTCCCTTCTTCTTTCCTGTCGCAGTTCGCACCGCCCCTACTATGTATGCATCAGCCATTTTCTTGCTCCAAACTTTATAAGATAAAATCGCAGATCTGATCGATTATCACAGCTGCGCATTCAATTTACTTGCAACTAACCATCAAAGCGCAGGCATGCGAATGCCAGCATCTAACCGTATCGTCTCGCCATTGAGATAAGAACAGATAACGATGTGCGCCACCTGATCAGCAAACTCCTCCGGATTTCCCAAGCGCTTCGGAAACTGCGTGATGGCTATGAGTGGATCACGAACCTCGTCGGGTGCCGACGCCAACAGCGGTGTCTCGAATACACCCGGGGCAACTGTCATGACACGAATGCCTCGTTTAGCCAAGTCTCTGGCGATCGGCAATGTCATTGCGACGATGCCGCCCTTAGATGCAGCGTAGCCTGCCTGGCCGGTCTGACCATCGAAGGCAGCTATGGATGCCACATTTATAATGACGCCCCGCTCGTTGTCTTCGGTAACAGGGTCATTCATCTGCATGACCTCTGCACACAGACGCAGCACGTTGAAGGTGCCGACGAGATTTACTCTTACGATGTGTTCGAATTTTTCCAGCGGCATAGGGCCATTCTTGCCAACCGTGCGTGCAGCCCCACCGATTCCTGCAGAGTTCACATTGATATGAACCGTACCAAATTTTTCTTTGGTCTTCACAATAGCAGCTGCGACAGCAATCTCATCAGCCACGTCTCCCGCATGAAATATTGCGTTCTCACCTAGCTCCAAAGCCGCCTTCTGCAGCATCTTCTCATTCAAGTCGAACAACATAACTCTGGCGCCGGATGCAATAAAATTCCGTGCTGTGGCCAGACCCAAGCCAGAGGCTCCACCGGTGATGAACGCTGTTTTATTCTGTAGTTCCATAGTCGATTAATACCGTAAATTGATCAGTTTCTTGTCAAGGGGAGGCGAAAGGATAATGTATCCGCTCTAAAAGTGAAACAGCTAATGAATTCGCCGGCTCAGGCTGATTTCGCAAGTGTTTTCAAGCATTGAATTTATTTTCTCCCGTTAATCCCCTATGATTCATAGGAACTCGAATTGATAATGGAAAATAAGATGGGACCGCTAAAGGGATTGAAGGTACTTGAGATGGCAGGCATTGGACCAGGCCCTTTCTGCGCGATGATGCTCGCCGACATGGGCGCCGAAGTCATACGGATCGACCGTCTCAGTCATAAAGGCAGCGGTCATAGGGCCAATGTGCTGAACCGAGGTCGCCGCTCAATCGCCCTGGACCTGAAAAATCCAGCTGCCGTCGAAACGGTGCTAAAACTGGTAGATCGGGCAGACGCCCTAATCGAAGGGTTTCGCCCCGACGTGATGGAGCGCTTGGGACTGGGGCCTGACGTCTGCCTCAAACGCAATCCAAAACTCATCTTCGGCCGCATGACCGGCTGGGGGCAATCCGGACCTTTAGCCCAAGCTGCAGGGCACGATATCAACTATATATCGATAGCCGGCGCATTAGGCGCCATGGGCTACTCTGACAGAGCCCCCGCTCCACCGCTTAATCTGGTAGGCGACTTTGGCGGAGGCGCGATGTATCTACTCACCGGCATTCTTGCCGCGCTGTTCGAGCGACATAATTCGGGCCAGGGCCAAGTCATCGATGCGGCAATGACAGACGGAACAGCGAGCCTATTGAGTCCCTTCTTTGGACTAATGGCAATGAACATGTGGACCACCGATAGACAGGCTAACAAGCTGGATGGCGGCGCACACTACTACGGCAGCTACGAATGTAGCGATGGCAAATATATTTCCATCGGCTCGATAGAACCACAGTTCTACGCCCTGCTGCTAGAGAAATGCGGAATTCAGGACGAAGCGTTTCTTGCACAGCAAGATCAGCAGGCGTGGCCAGACCTAAGAGAGAAGCTGGCTCAGTTATTCCTTACAAAGACGCGGTCTCAGTGGTGTGAATTGATGGAAGGCACGGATGTCTGCTTCGCGCCAGTGCTAGATCTTGGAGAAGCGCCAAGTCACCCACATAATATAGAAAGAGAAACCTATGTCGATTTTGAGGGAGTAACTCAACCTGCGCCTGCGCCCAGATTCAGTCGCACAGAATCGCAGATACAATCATCGGCTGCCATGGCGGGGGAGCATACGGAGCAAGTATTGGCGGATTGGGGCTTTGCTGAAAACGAAATTGAACTATTAAAGACGGCGCAGGCCATCTAGAATGAAAAAATAAATGGAAAATCAGAATCTAGC